>NZ_FNAQ01000007.1:0-82390 GCF_900101955.1 Desulfuromonas thiophila
CTACAACGAGCGAAGTTCAGCGGAGCGCTGCAATGGTCGCTTCAAGGATGAGTTTGGCGGCCGCAGCATTCAGGTTCGCGGCCCGGACAAGGTCATGATGCATGCCATGTTCGGTATCGTCACTTTATTTGCCGACCAGTTGCTCAAAGTCACTGGTTGCTGATGTCAAAGAACAAGAAACTGGAGCTCTGAGGGGGGACGTCCGTCCGGAAATCCGGAAAAGATCCCTTTCTGGCCTGATTTTCGGGCCCAAGCCGGCACTCATGTCCCCAGATCGTTTGTCAACGCCTCAGCTCAGAACTTTTTGCAAGAGGCTCTATAGAAAGATATTATTTGAAATGGCTTTTTAGTCATGTAGATTTTTTTTCCGAAATGATAGAGCCTTTAAGAGATGGAGAAAGCTATAGGAATTCTGAAAATATATTTTTTTCATTTTATAAAATACTTTGTGAACTTTTTTTAGTAAAAACTGATAGTCATAGCAGTCTTAAGAGTGATTCCTTAATATCTCTCGTAGAAAGAAATATCTCCTATCTGGATAATATTTTACTTGTTTCAGATGAACATGAAAAAAAAATAAAAAAAATAAAATATATGCAACATAAAAGTCAGTATCAGTTTGACAACCTCTTGAAAAATTTGTTGGGGAATGAAAGTGAGCATGCTTAGTATATTTAATAAATTAGGTGATATAATATTTGAACCGATAAATTTGGTTACCGACTGGGCGCGTGAGCCCCTTAAAAAAAGAGATCATCTTAGATGTCTTGAAGCTAAAGAACATGAGATGAACCTAGAGGTAAAAAAGAAGACTGAAATAGTGAAAATTATATCCGAAATTGAAGAAATCAGGAAGGATAAAGATTTTTCAAGGATGAAAGCTGTTTCGGATGCTATCATGCAATACCAAGAATGTCTGACAAAGTTAAATATCAATGCTATAAATGCTATTGGTCATATGCAGCTGGATTTAAGAGAGAAGGCGCAGACTTTGGTTTATGATAAAACTAGAAAGTATAAGCAGCTACAAGATGATGCACACCTGCAAGCGCAGGATGAAATAATTAAAATTGAAACGATGTTTTCTGGTAATGAATCGGCAAAGAATATCTTATATCGTTCAGTAGATATAAGACTTGCCAATATTATTTCGACAGCGCAAAATTTCTTAGTAGAGTTGAATAATGACATTACTGTTCTAAACAAAAGTATAAACTTATTAACTGAACAGGGCCAAACTTTTATAGAAAGCCATCTGCAGCAGTTTCATGTGGTTACAAATAGTGGTTTGCTTCCACCTGTAAACCAACAAAAAATAAGCAGTGATGGCTTAGAGGAATGACTTATAACCATTTTACACAAAGCTCCCACCGGACCTTGTCCGGCGAGGGCTTTTGCGTGTGAACTGCTATTGGGAATTAGCTCAGACTGAAGAGTTTCTTGCTGTTGGTTTTTTTTGCTGGCTGCCATGTGGTTTGTCCCTCGCCCGCAGTGCTCGTTATGGTCGTGCGGGCGAAGACTTTGGCGAGGGGGGGCGTTGGCTTCGGCATGACGGATCAAGCGATGCCGGAAAATCTGTTTTGCTCAATGACGATTTCAAGTGCATTGACGCGATAAACGTAGGGTTTTTCGGTGTCAATTCCCAGTTCCTTGAGCAAGGTAGCAACGACATGGGGTTTTTTGCCGATGATTTCTTTCAAGGGAATGGTGATAGACATGGTGAGATCTTCTTTTTGTCTGGTTTTCACTCTGCGAAACATGACAAGCAGCCTTCCGTTGGATGGATTGAGGCGGTTGAACCCGGTTGTCTTGTAGATGTTCATTCGCAAAGAGCGGGCCAAAGCCGGGCTGTGATCAGTAAGGTCTCATTCAAGTGCTTAAAATTGAAATAGATTTTTGAGGCAGATCTTTTGGTGAATGCTGAAACTGCTTCATTTTGCTTTGCGAAATGGGGATCATGCTGCGCTGTCGTCAGGTTGCCGGTGTTGCAAAGTTCGTCATTTGGCTCTGTTTGCCGGGCTGATTGTGTTTGAACTGGCCTTTTTGTCCACAACTCCTAGGGAAATCAGGGACACCGGGATATCCAGGGAGACAAAAAACAGAGGAACTCATGGTTGGGCGGGCTGAAAATGGTACCAGCAACATTCCGTCAAGCGGAAAAGTCCTTTCGGCGGTTGTTGCAATCTTGGGATTGCCCTTGGTTTAAGGCGCTGTGCCCGCATAAAAAAACCCGCCAGGCATGTTAGCCGGCGGGTTTTTTATGAACCTATTGCTATTGAAGATCAGCGCAGGTTGTAGAACACCTGACGGCCATTGAAGCGGGCAGTGGTGCCAAGTTCTTCTTCAATGCGCAACAACTGATTGTATTTGCAGATGCGGTCGGTGCGGCAGAGGGAGCCGGTTTTGATCTGGCCGGCGTTGGTGGCGACGGCCAGATCGGCGATGGTGGCATCCTCGGTTTCGCCGCTGCGGTGCGAGATGACGCAGGTGTAGCCGGCCCGTTTGGCCATTTCGATAGCTTCGAGGGTTTCGGTGAGGGTGCCGATCTGGTTGACCTTGATCAGGATGGAATTGGCGATGCCCTTGTCGATGCCTTCGCGCAGGATGGCGCTGTTGGTGACGAACAGGTCGTCGCCGACAATCTGGATTTTATTGCCGAGGCGTTCGGTCAGCAGCTTCCAGCCGTCCCAGTCGTTTTCGGCCATGCCATCCTCAATCGAGATGATGGGATAGCGCTCGACCAGGTCGGCGTAGAATTCGACCAGTTCGGCAGCGGTTTTGCGCGGCTGGGCTTCGTTTTCCAGCAGGTAGACGCCATCCTTGTACAACTCTGAAGAGGCCACGTCCAGTGCCAGCAGCACTTCTTCACCGGCCTTGTAGCCGGCGGCGGCGATGGCTTCCATGATGACCTGCAGGGCTTCCTCGTTGCTGCCGAGGTTGGGGGCGAAACCGCCCTCGTCGCCGACGGCGGTATTGTAGCCCTTGGCCTTGAGTACCTTCTTCAGGGCGTGGAAGATTTCCGCTCCCATGCGCAGCGCCTGGCTGAAGCTGACGGCGCCGGCCGGCATGATCATGAATTCCTGAATGTCGACATTATTGTCGGCATGAGCGCCGCCATTGAGAATGTTCATCATCGGCAGCGGCAGTTCCTTGGCGTTGGGGCCGCCAAGATACTGATAAAAGGGCAGGCCAGCTTCCTGGGCGGCGGCCCGGGCGCAGGCCAGCGACACGCCGAGCATGGCGTTGGCGCCGAGGTTTGATTTGGTTTCGGTGCCGTCGAGTTCAATCAGGTGGGCGTCGATACCGGCCTGGTCGCTGACTTCCCAGCCGATCAGGGCATCGCTGATGGTTTCATTGACATTGGCCACCGCTTTGAGCACGCCCTTGCCCAGATAGCGGGCGCCATCGCCGTCGCGTAGCTCCAGGGCCTCGCGCTCGCCGGTGGAGGCGCCGCTGGGGACGGCGGCGCGGCCCATGACACCGCTTTCGAGGTAGACATCAACTTCAACGGTGGGGTTGCCGCGCGAATCGAGGATTTCGCGGGCGTAAATGTCGAGGATGTTGCTCATGCAGATCTCCTTCATGTGCGCTGTGACGCCCGTCGGCGCCGTTGCCGGGGCGGACGGGCGGGCCGGAAAAGCCTGTTTGCGTCCGCCGGTTTCTGTAGTATAGTCGGGCGCTGTCTTTATAGCACAGGCGCCCGTAATTGGAACCTTCTTTTCCGGGCCGGCCGCTGTCCGCAGCGGCTTTTGCCGGCAAACGCAATAAGGCGGCGCCGGCGCCCTGTGTGTTCCGCCATCACGAGGTCTGGTTGAAGAACGACTCCCTCCGCTGCAGCGTTACGCCGTCTGATACGCGTATCGCGCATGCCCTGTTTGGCCAGCACAATTGCCATCTGCGCCAGATTGAAACCCTGCTGCCGGTTGCCCTGCACAGCCGCGGCCAGACAGTGACCATCAGTGCCGCCGATCCCCTGGCGGCCGAACTGGCCCAGCGTCTGCTGCTGCAACTGGCCGAGCTGCTGGAAAAGGGTTACCCCCTCTACCCGGCCGATATCGACTGCGCTCTCAATATCCTGCGTGCCGATCGTTCGGCACGGCTGGTCGAGATCTTCTTCGATACGGTGCTGATTTCGGCCCGCCACAAGATGATCGGGCCGAAAACCCTCACCCAAAAACAGTACATCGACGCCATCCGTCAGCATGACATCGTCTTTGGTGTCGGTCCGGCCGGTACCGGTAAGACCTATCTGGCCATGGCCCTGGCGGTGGCGGCCTGGCAACGCAAGGAGGTGCGCCGGATTCTGCTGGTGCGGCCGGCGGTGGAGGCCGGCGAGAAGCTTGGCTTTCTGCCGGGCGACATCGCCGAGAAGGTCAATCCCTACCTGCAGCCGCTCTACGATGCCCTGTTCGACATGGTTGATTTCAAAAAGGGCCAGGAACTCATCACCGAAGGCCTGGTCGAGGTGGCGCCACTGGCTTTCATGCGCGGCCGTACCCTCAACGATTCCTTCATCATTCTGGATGAAGCCCAGAACACCACCAGCGAACAGATGAAGATGTTCCTGACGCGGCTGGGGTTCGGCAGCAAGGCGGTTATCACGGGCGATACCACCCAGGTGGATCTGCCGGCCGGCCGACCCAGCGGCCTGCTCGAAGCCTTGCAACTGCTTGAGGGTGTCGAGGGCATCGCCCAGTGCCATTTCACCGATGTCGATGTGGTGCGCCATCCGCTGGTGCAGCGCATTGTCCGTGCCTATGACCGGGCCCAGGCGGCCGCAACCGCCGGCCGGCCGGCGCAGAGGATCAGCGGATGACCCATAAACGCAGGCGGGAGGCCCAGCGGGCAGCGCGTTTCAGCGGTCCGCTGCAACGGCGGTTGCTGCTGTTACTGCTGGCCCTGTGGCTGACAGTGCTGGTGATGCCCAAGGGTGGTTTCGTGCCCGATGATTACCGGCCGGGCGATATTGTGTTGCGCGACATCAAGGCGCCGCGCGATTTTCTGGTACCTGAGCCGGCGCTGACCGAGAAGAAGCGCCAGGAGGCGGCGACGGCGGTCGTGGCGGTATACGACTACGATCCGCGCCCCGGCCGCATGCTGCTGAAGAATTTGCATGATGTGCTCGTTGCTCTGCGGCCACTGCCGGAAGAGTCTCACGAGACGCAGGAGATGACCGAAGCGCCACCGGAAAGGGTGGCCATGACCACACCGCTGGGTCAGGCGGATATCGAGGCGCTGCTGGAAACGGAACTGAGTGCCGAACAGCTGGCGCTGCTGCAGCACCTGGCGGCCAATGACGACTTTGTCACCCGCATGGGCGGTGTTAGTCATACCGCCTTGCGCCAGCGTACCGTTGCCAGTCTGGATCTGTTTCGCGGCAACTGGCGCGGTGTCATGACGGTGCGCGACCTGGCCACCCAGCAGGAATACCGTATTGAACGAGCCGATGAGGTGATCGGTCTGAGCGACGCTCTTGACCAGTTGCGGCTGGCGCTGACGACCCCGGCGGTGCGGCGCAACGATCTCGACGCTTTTCTGGCACTGTTGCAGAAGCTGCTGCGGCCGAGCCTGACCTTCAACCAGAGTGAAACGGAGAACCGCCGGCTGGCGGCGGCTGAGGCGGTGCAGCCGGTGGTGCAGCAGGTCAAGCGTGGCGAGATGATTGTGCGCGAGGGTGACCGCGCCAGCGATGAGCAGATCCGGCGGCTGCAGGCCCTGCGCGACTCGGCCGATCTGGCCAAGGGCGTGCGCACGGCGGTTGGCCTGTTTGGCGCCATCGCGCTGTTGTTCTGGGTGGTACACCATTTCGCCCGTCGCAATATCCGCAAGTACGCGCCCAACACCCGCGACCTGTTGTTCATGGTGCTGGTGTTCGGTGTGCTGTTCATGCTGCTCAAGGTGGGCATCTTCGTGTCGGGCGCCATGCAGAGCGCCTTTCCCTACATCGATTCGGCCTGCTATTACTATGCGCTACCCTTTGCTGCCGGTGCCATGCTGGTGCGCGTGGTGCTCAATTCCGAGGTGGCGCTGGTCTTTTCCATTTTGCTGTGTCTGATGATCGGCCTGCTGTTTGGTGATAATCTGTTCATGGCTTTTTACGCCCTGGCCGGCAGTCTGACCGCCGCCCACTGGGTGCGCCATAGCAAGGCGCGCAGCAATCTGTATCGCGCCGGCGGCTATCTGTCGCTGGTCAATCTGCTGATGGTGCTGGCCATCCACGCCGTCGGCGGTCATCCCTACGACTCCCAGCTGCTCTACCGTCTCGGTTTTGCCGCGGTTGGCGGTTTTATCTGCGCCGTCATTGTCAACGGCACCATCGCCCTGATTGAATCGGTCTTCAAATACACCACCGATTTCAAGCTGATGGAGCTGGCCAACATGAACACGCCGATTCTGCGGGAATTGATGATCCAGGCGCCCGGCACCTATCACCACTCCATTGTCGTCGGTAATCTGGTGGAGAACGCTGCCGAGGCGATTGGCGCCAATCCGCTGCTGGCGCGGGTGGCGGCCTACTACCATGACATCGGCAAGATTCGCAAACCGCTCTATTTTGCCGAGAATATCCGTGGTCAGGAAAACCGCCACGACAAGCTGGCGCCGTCGATGAGTGCCTTGATCCTGATTTCGCACCTGAAGGATGGGGTCGAGCTGGCGCGCGAGAACAAGCTGGGGCGCGAACTCATCGACATCATTCGTCAGCACCACGGCACCTCGCTGATCAAGTTCTTCTACGACAAGGCGCTGCAGCGTGACAAGGACGGTCAGGTCAACGAACAAGACTACCGCTATCCGGGGCCCAAGCCGCAGACGCGCGAGGCAGCCCTGATCATGCTGGCCGACGCCGTTGAGGCCGCCGGCCGCACATTGTCCGATCCGACGCCGGCCCGCATCCAGGGGATGGTGCAGAAGATCATCAACAAGATCTTCATCGATGGCCAACTCGATGAGTGCGAACTGACGCTGAAGGATTTGCACGAGATCGCCAAGAGTTTCAACCGCATCCTGTCCGGTATCTTCCACCAGCGGGTGGAATATCCCGAACCGGCCTACAAGGAACGTGACGCCAAACGGGAGGTCAAGAAGAAAACCGGTGAAGATCTACCTCGAGAATCAACAGACGAACCAATGGTTCCCGCGGCCGCGCCTGCGGCGGGTAGCGCGGACGATCTTAAGCGCCTTGGCATGTCCTGAGGATGCCGAGCTGTCGGTCATTGTGGTCGATGATGCCCGTATCCGCGAGATTAACCGCGACTATCTGCAGCGCGACAAGAGCACCAATGTCATCTCCTTTGCCCAGCAGGAAGGCGAGGGCGGCCAACTCTGCCCCGGCCTGCTGGGGGATGTGGTGATCTCGGCCGATACCGCCGCGCGCGATGCCGCTGAAGCGGGCGTGCCGCTGTTTCACGAGCTGGCCTTTCTGCTGTTGCACGGCATTCTGCATCTGGTGGGCTACGATCACGAACGCGGCACGGCCGAGCAGGCGGCGGCGATGGAAGCGAAGGAACAGGAACTGTTCGGTCTGCTGCGCGACAGCGGGCTGCTGGATGTGAGCCGGTTGCGGCCGGCTGCGGCCGAGGGAGATTGATTGATCATGGACGGAAGCGACCCGGACGCGAAGCGTCCCTTCTGGCAACGTTTGTTCGGTTGGCGTCGCCAGCCGGTGTTTTCCGAGGAAGAGTTGCACGAGCTGATCCAGGCCTCCGAGCAGCAGGGGGTGATCAACGCCGAGGAAGGCGAGATGTTCAGCTCCATCATCGAGTTCGGCGAAACCATCGTGCGCGAGGAGATGATTCCGCGCACCGAGATGCACTGCTGTCCGGTGGACGCCCGCCTGAGCGAAATGATTGAAATCATCATCCGCTATGGTCATTCGCGTATTCCGGTTTATGAGCAGACCCTCGACCATATCATCGGTCTGGTCTACGCCAAGGATCTGCTCAAATACTGGGGTGCCAGCGACGAGGCTGTCAGTTTGCGGCAGATCATGCGGCCGCCCTATTTTGTGCCGGAAACCAAACGCATTGAGGAACTGCTGCACGAATTCCGCAGCCAGCGGGTGCATCTGGCCATCGCTGTCGACGAGTATGGCGGCACCTCGGGCCTGATTACGCTGGAGGACCTGATTGAAGAGATTATCGGCGATATCAAGGACGAGTATGATGTCGAGGAGGATCTGCTGATCGACGAGGGCGGCGGCGTGGTCAATGTGGATGCCCGGCTGAACCTGTATGAGCTGGAGGACCATTTCGATTTGCCGGAGATTCCGCGCAACCAGTTCGATTCCGTTGGCGGGCTGCTGCTGCATCAGCTGGGCCGGGTGCCCAAGACGGGTGAAAAACTGGCCTATGAGCAGCTGTGTTTCGAGGTGCTCGACAGCGATGCCCGTGCCATTCACCGGGTGCGGGTGTGGCGCTGTGGCGCCGTGGCGGCCGAGGAGACCTATGGCGCGTCCTGAAATGCTGGCGGCCATCGCCAGCGGTATTCTGCTGGCGCTGCCCTTTCACTGGCCGGCCTGTTATGGGCTGGCCTTTGTTGCGCTGGTGCCCCTGATGCTGCACGGCCGGCGCCGGCCCTGGCGCAGCGGTCTGTTGGCCGGGGCGGTGTTTTACGCCCTGGTGCTGTACTGGATCAACCTAGTGATGGTGCGGTTTGGCCAGTTGCCCTGGGCCCTGGCTCTGCCGCTCTATCTGCTGCTGGTGCTCTATCTGGCCGGCTTCTGGGGTGCCGCCTGCTGGTGCTGTGAGCGCCTGCGCCAGCGGTTGCGGCTGTCGCCGCTGTTGCTCTGGCCAGTGGTCTGGTTGGTGGCCGAATACGGCCGCAGCTGGTTGCTGACCGGCTTTCCCTGGGGCAATCCGGTCTATGCCCTGATGGGACAGCCGCTGCTGCTGCAGAGCGCCGATCTGGCTGGTTTGTGGCTGCCTCTGGCCCTGCTGTTGCTGGTCAACGCTCTGGTGGCGCAGCTGTGGACCTGCGTTCGCCAGGATCGGCCCTGGCCGCGCGGCGCCCTGCTGCTGACCGGGCTGCTGTTGCTGGCCAACAGCCTGTACGGTGTCTGGCGCGGGCAGTCCGTGGCCGAAGATGGCGAGCCGCTACGGGTGGCGCTGATTCAGGGCAATATCGACCAGGATCTCAAGTGGAACCCGGCTCATCTGGAAGAAACCCTGCAGCGTTACGAGAATCTCAGCCGGCAGGCGCCCGCCGCGGCACTGCTGGTCTGGCCGGAGAGTGCCACGCCGTTTTTCTATCAGAGTGGCGGCGCGGCGGCCGAACGTGTCCGCCAGCTGGCCCGGCAGGGCCGCCAGACGCTGCTGTTCGGTTCGCCGGCCTACGATAACGCTAGCGATGGCCGCCGCCGCTATCTCAACAGCGCCTTTGCCATAGATTCCGAGGGGCGGTTGCTGGGTCGCAGCGACAAGGTGCATCTGGTGCCCTTTGGCGAATATGTGCCCCTGGCGCGGCTGTTGACCTTTGTCGACAAGCTGGCGGAAGGCATCGGTGATTTTATGCCCGGCCAGATGCGACCTCTGCCGCTGGCGGGCGTGGCCGGCGGCGTGTTGATCTGTTACGAAGCCATTTTCCCCGAGTTGGCGCGCCAGCAGGTGGCCCAGGGAGCGCAGCTGCTGGTCAACCTGACCAACGATGCCTGGTTCGGACGCACGGCGGCACCCTGGCAGCATCTGGCCATGGCGCGGTTACGGGCCATCGAAAACCGCCGTTATCTGGTGCGCAGCGCCAACAGTGGCATTTCCGCCATCATCGATCCGGCCGGCCGTTTGCTGGCTCACTCGCCGCTGTTTGTCGCCACCTCGGTTGAAGGGGTGGTGTATGGCCGCACGGACTTGAGTCTGTACAGCCGGCTGGGCGATCTGGTGCCCCGCTGTCTGACCCTGGTGGTACTGCTGTGGTTGTGGCAGAGCCGCCGTTCCCTGCCCGCTTTCTGAGAAGCCCATGACCCTCGCCTTTGCCGACCCCTATACCGACAGTATCGCCGCCGATCTGCAGTTGCGGCCGCAGCAGGTGGCTGCCGTTCTTGAGCTGCTGGCCGATGGTGCCACCTTGCCCTTCATTGCCCGTTACCGCAAGGAACGCACGGGCAGCCTCGACGAGGTGGCCATTGCCGCCGTACGCGATGCCCACGCCAGTCGCGACGCGCTGGAGAAGCGCCGTGCCGCCATTGTGGCCAGTCTGTCCGAGCGCGAGCTCTATGTTGACGATCTTAAGGTCGCCATCGACAGTGCCATCAGTCTGCGCCAGCTGGAAGATCTCTACCTGCCGCATCGTCCCAAACGTCGCACCCGGGCCAGCGTTGCCCGTGAACGTGGGCTGGAACCGCTGGCTCGGCAGCTGCTGCACGAGGGTGCAGCGGAACAGGTCGCCGCCGCCTTTGTCGCCGCCGACAGCGCTGTGCCGACAGTGGCGGAGGCCTTGGCCGGCGCGCGCGACATCATTGCCGAATGGGTCAGTGAGGACGCGCCGACGCGAGCCGCCCTGCGCGAGCTGTTTGCCGCCAAAGCCTGTCTGACCAGTAGCGTCGTGGCCGACAAGACGGCTCAGGCGCAGAAATTCAGTGACTATTTTGACTGGTCGGAAAAGGCCGCCACTGTGCCATCGCACCGGCTGCTGGCCATTCTGCGGGGCGAAAACGAAGGGTGCCTGAAGGTCGGTCTGCGGCCCGAGGCCGACGAGGCGCTGGCGCTGTTGCAGCGCCGTTTTATCCGCCGGCAGCACAGCGTCGAACAGTTGCGTCTGGCTCTTGAGGATAGCTACCGCCGCCTGCTGGCGCCGGCCATGGAAACGGAGCTGCGCAACCAGCTTAAACAGAAGGCCGATAGCGAGGCCATCCGCGTTTTTCGGGCCAATCTGCGGGAATTGCTCATGGCCGCCCCCCTGGGCCAGAAGGCGATTCTGGCGATTGACCCGGGGTTTCGGACCGGCTGCAAACTGGTCTGTCTCGATCCGCAGGGCAAGCTGCTGCACCATGCGGTGATCTATCCCACCATGAGCGAACGGGCCGTCGCCGAGGCCGGCCAGTTGCTGCAGGAGCTGGTGCGGCGCCATGCCATTGAGGCCATCGCTATCGGCAATGGTACTGCCAGTCGCGAGACCGAGGCCTTTGTCCGCCGCTGTGGCCTGCAGCCGCAACCGATCATTGTGCAGGTCAGCGAGAGCGGCGCTTCGATCTATTCCGCGTCGGAGATTGCCCGCCAGGAGTTTCCCGACCTTGATCTCACCGTGCGCGGCGCCATCTCCATCGGTCGGCGGTTGGCCGATCCGCTGGCCGAACTGGTCAAGCTCGATCCCGGCTCCATCGGTGTCGGCCAGTATCAGCATGATGTGGATCAGGTTGCCCTGAAGGCGGCCCTTGATGACACGGTGGCTTCCTGCGTCAACAGCGTCGGCGTCGAACTCAATACCGCCAGTGCCGCGCTGCTGGCCTATGTGTCGGGACTGGGACCGCAGCTGGCTCGCAACATTGTCGCCCATCGTGATGCCCAGGGGCCCTTTGGCAGCAAGGCCGAACTGAAGAAGGTCAAGCGGCTGGGGCCAAAGGCCTTCGAGCAGGCTGCCGGGTTTCTGCGCATTCGCACCGCGGCCGATCCGCTCGACCGCTCGGCGGTCCACCCCGAGCGTTTCGCCCTGGTGCGCCGGATCTGCCGTGACCATCACACCTGTGTGACAGAGCTGATGGCCAGCGCCGAAAAACGTCAGGCTATTGATCTGCGGCCCTATTGCGATGACGAGGTCGGGCTGCCGACCCTGACGGATATTCTGGCTGAACTGGCCCGCCCCGGCCGCGATCCGCGCCAGCAGTTCGAGGTCTTTGCCTTTGCCGAGGGCATCGAGAAGATCAGTGATGTGCAGGTGGGCATGCGCTTGCCGGGCATTGTCACCAATGTCACCAACTTTGGTGCCTTTATTGATATCGGGGTGCATCAGGACGGCCTGGCCCATATCAGCCAGTTGGCCGACAGCTTTGTCGCCGATCCGGCGACGGTGGTGAAGGTGGGCCAGCGGGTACAGGCGCTGGTGATTGCCCTCGATGTGCCCCGCAAACGCATCAGCCTGTCGCTGCGGTCGGCGCCGGCCGCTGCCAATGGTGATCGGGCGGCGCCAGCAGCCCGCCGGCGTGGCTGAGACTTTCTCGCCCGCGGGCAGAAAAAAAACCTGTCCCCGGCAGGGGCAGATATGTCAGTATGGCGGGCTGTCACCACCCGGGCGGATGCCTCCGGCACCAAGGAGAGAAATGAAATGTTTCGCGAAGAACATGAACAGATGGATCAGCTGCAGACCAAGCTCGACGAGCTGAGGAGGTATCTTTGACCTCGATGGCAAACGGGAGCGCATCGCCGAGCTGGAAGCGGAAATCGCCCGGCCGGATTTCTGGAATCAGGGCGATCTGGCGCAGGAGCGCCTGAAGGAACGCACCGGACTGCACAAGCAGGTCGACGGTTGGGATAAGGCCAGCGCCGCGCTGGAAGAGGCGCGTCTGCTGGTGGAACTGGGCGAAGAGGAACGCGACGAAAGCGTGCGCCAGGAGGTCAGTGCCAATCTGGCCCAACTGCGCCGCCAGGTTGACGCCATGGAGTTTGCCCGCATGCTTAGCGGGCCGCATGACGCCAATGACGCGATCTTCAGCATCAATGCCGGCGCCGGCGGCACCGAGGCGCAGGACTGGGCTGACATGCTGTTGCGGCTGTATCTGCGTTTTTGTGAAAAAAAGGGTTTCAAGACCACCATCACCGACTATCAGCCGGGCGACGATGCCGGCATCAAAAGTGTGACCTTTACCGTTGAGGGCGATTATGCCTACGGCTGGCTGCGGCCGGAGATGGGCATTCACCGGCTGGTGCGCATTTCTCCCTTTGACGCCGCCTCCAAGCGCCACACCTCGTTCTGCTCGGTGTTTGTCTTTCCTCAGCTCGATGACAGCATTGAGGTCGATCTGCAGGAAAAAGACATCAAGATCGATACCTTTCGCGCCAGTGGCGCCGGTGGTCAGCACATCAACAAGACCGATTCGGCCATCCGCATCACCCATCTGCCGACGGGTATTGTGGTGGCCTGCCAGAGCCAGCGTTCCCAGCACAACAACAAGGCCGAGGCGTTGCGCCAGCTCAAGGCGCGACTGTACGAAATGGAGATGGAGAAGAAGCAGGAACAGGCCAATGCCCTTACCGGCGAGAAGAAGGAAATCGCCTGGGGCAGCCAGATCCGTTCCTATGTGCTGCATCCCTATCGCATGGTCAAGGATCATCGCACCGGCCATGAGGTCGGCAATACCGACGCCGTGCTTGACGGCGATATCGAGGATTTTATCGTCGCCTATCTGCTGGCCCGCTGATCCGGCGGCTGGCAGGGTGCGTCGCAGGGATTGCTGGCTGCAGACGCGCCCGCCAAAGAAAAGATGGTGGCGCAAAAACGCGTCAACGGCGGTGCTGCCGCCCTTGTTTCGTGGCTTCGACGGACGTTGCTTTCGCCGCGTTGCTCAAGCACTGGCCCGCCTTGCCTTTGCCGCTTTTTGCCTGGCCATCCAACGCGATGCGGTTTGTCAAAGCATCAAGGAAAGGAAATGCATCCCATGGAAGAACTCAACGAACAGGTAGCCCAGCGGCTGGCCAAGGCCGAGCAATTGCGGGACGAGGGAATCAACCCCTACGCCAACGATTTCAGGGTCGAACATCTGGCTGCCGAGGTGCAGCAACGCCATGCCGAGGATGACGGCGCGGCGCTGGAGCAGGCTGACCTGTCCTATGTGCTGGCTGGCCGCGTCATGGCGCGGCGTGATTTCGGCAAGGCCGCTTTTGTGCAGTTGCAGGACCGCAGTGGCCGACTGCAGATCTATCTGGCCAAAAACCAGCTGGGTGAAGCCGGTTTTGCCCTGTACCAGCGTCTCGATATCGGTGACATCATCGGTGTGGTTGGCGTGCCGTTCCGTACCAAGACCGGCGAATTGTCGCTGCGGGTCGATCAGCTGCGGCTGCTGACCAAGGCGCTGCAGCCACTGCCGGAAAAATGGCACGGTCTGACCGATGTCGAAACCCGCTATCGCCAGCGCTATCTCGATCTGATCGTCAATCCGCAGGTCAAGGAGGTGTTCCGCAAGCGCAGCCAGATCATCGGCCTGATCCGCAGCTTCATGCAGCAGCGCGATTTTCTGGAGGTGGAAACACCGATGATGCAGCCGCTGGCCGGCGGCGCCACGGCACGGCCCTTCGTTACCCACCACAACACCCTGAAGATGGATCTGTTCCTGCGCATCGCGCCGGAGCTGTATCTCAAGCGGCTGGTGGTGGGCGGTTTCGAGCGGGTGTTTGAAATCAATCGCAACTTCCGCAATGAGGGCATCTCCATCCAGCATAACCCTGAATTTACCATGATGGAGTTTTATCAGGCCTACGCTACCTACCATGATCTGATGGACCTGACCGAAGAGTTGATCTGTCAGGTGGCCCGCCAGGTCTGTGGCGGGCTGGTGATTCCCTATGGCGGCAAGACGGTCGATTTGACCCCGCCCTGGGATCGGCTGACGGTCAAGGAAGCCATCCTCAAATATGGCGATATCCGTGCCGCTGAGCTGGATGACCCGGCAACGGCGCTGGCCTACGCCCGTCGGCTGGGGCTGGAGCTTGCCGAGCCCATCGGATATGGCAAGCTGCTGACTGAACTGTTTGACGCCGTGGCCGAACCCCGGCTGTGGCAGCCGACCTTCATTACCGAATACCCGACGGAGGTGTCGCCGCTGTCGCGCAAAAACGACCAGCGGCCGGAGGTGGTCGACCGCTTCGAACTGTTCATTGTCGGCCGCGAGCTGGCCAACGCCTTTTCCGAACTTAACGATCCGCTGGACCAGAAGGCCCGTTTTCTCAAGCAGCTGGAGGAAAAGGAGGCCGGTGACGAAGAGGCTCACGCCATGGACGAGGATTACATTCGCGCACTGGAATACGGTCTGCCGCCGACGGCGGGAGAGGGTATCGGCATCGACCGGCTGGTCATGCTGTTGACCGACAGCCCGTCGATCCGCGATGTCATTCTGTTCCCGCAATTGCGGCGGGAGCTGCGTTGAACCTCATGCGATACGGCCTGTTTGCGTGCTGGAGGGACGGTCGCTGATGCGCTACGAATGGCTCATCGCCCTGCGCTATCTGCGGGCCAAGCGCAAGCAGACCTTCATTTCGGTCATTTCGTTCATCTCGGTGGCCGGCGTGACCCTCGGGGTGGCGGCACTGATTCTGGTGCTGGCCATCATGACCGGCTTTCACGATGGCGTGCGCCAGCAGATTCTCGGCAACATTCCTCATGTGCTGGTACAGGCGCAGGACGATCGGGCGCGGGACTGGCCCGAGCTGGCCGAACGTTTGCGGCAGGCCGATCCGCGGGTTCGTGCGGTGGCGCCCTTTGTCAGTCAGCAGGTTATGCTGCTGGCCGGCGACCAGGTGACGGCGGTCAACCTCAAGGGGATTGACGCCGACAGCCGGGTTTTGCAGCAGGACTATCAGACTCTTGACGGCCGCTCCCTGGCGGAGCTGTTGTTGCAACCTGCGGGCCGCTATCCCGGTCTGGTATTGGCGGCGGACACCGCCGCCACCCTGGGTGTGGGGCTGGGCCAGCGTGTTGATGTCATCCCGCCCGATTTCAGCCTGACCCCTTTCGGTGTGATCCCCAAGATTCGCCCCTTCGAGGTGGTGGCTATCGCCCGCCAGCGCGGTGGTTTTCTCGATACCTACTATGCCTATCTGGGATTGGAGGCGGCCAGCAGCCTCATCGGCCGCACGGCCGGTCAGCTCAGTGGCCTGGAGATCGAACTGGCCGGCTTTGACCAGGCGCCGGCGGTGGCGGCCCAGCTGCAGCAGCAGCTGGACGCTGGTTTGACGGTGCGCAGCTGGCAGGATCTGTTCGGTTCCTTTCTGGCGGCGCTGAAGCTGGAAAAGCTTGGCCTGTTCATTGTGCTGGCGATCATTGTGCTGGTGGCGGCTTTTAACATCGGCACCACCCTGATCATGGTTGTCATGGAAAAAAACAAGGATATCGCGATTCTGCGTTCCATGGGGGCCAGTGCCGGCAGCATCCTGGCCATTTTTCTGTTCAAGGGGTTGCTGATCGGTCTGTGCGGCACCGGCCTGGGTACCGCTCTCGGTCTGACCCTGGCGCTCAAGGCTGATGCCATCATCCGTGGCCTGGAACGCAGTCTGGGCGTCACCCTGTTTGATTCGGCTGTCTATGGCATGGAACGTTTTCCGTCGCAGGTGGTGCCGGCCGATGTTCTGACCGTGATGGCCACCGCCATGGCCATCTGTCTGCTGGCAACCCTTTACCCGGCCCTGCGGGCCGCCCGGCTTGATCCGGCCGAGGCGCTGCGTTATGAATGAATTCGCTTCGTCCGCTTCTGCGGTCGCGCCAGCCGCTGTGCCCCTGCTGCAGGTTGAAAAACTTGCCAAGGTATTTCAGACCTGTCACGGCCCGGTAACGGTGTTGCAGGATCTCGATCTGAGCCTGAACGCCGGTGAGCGCCTGGCCATTATCGGCGCTTCGGGGTCGGGCAAGACCACGCTGATGCAGATTCTTGGCACCCTGGATCGGCCGACGAGCGGCCGTTGCCGTTTTGCCGGGCGTGACCTGTTCGCCGCTACGGCGGCCGAGCTGAACCGCTTTCGCAATGCCGAACTGGGTTTTGTGTTCCAGTTTCACCAGCTGTTGCCGGAATTCACCGCCCTGGAAAATGTTCTGCTGCCACTGCTGATTGCCCGCCAGAATCGCCATGCCGCCTTGCCGCAGGCCGAGGCGCTGCTGCAGCGGGTGGGCCTGGGCCATCGACTGCACCACAAGCCGGGCCAGCTCTCCGGCGGCGAGCAGCAGCGGGTCGCCATTGCTCGCGCTTTGGTGCGACGGCCGCGCCTGCTCATTGCCGACGAGCCGACCGGCAATCTCGATGGTGATACGGCGCTGGAGATCTATCAGCTGCTGGACGATCTGCATCGCAACAGTGCCCTGACCCTGGTGGTGGTGACCCACAACGAGGCGTTGGCGGCGCGCATGGACCGCATCTGCCGGCTGGAACAGGGCCGTCTGGTGACGCTGGCATGATCCGCTTTGGGCTGGCCGCCGGCCGTCGTGGCGGACTCCAGCTTTTACGTTTACAGGCTGCCGGCCATTTCCTATAATGCCGGCCTTTGAACAGACCGACGCCGGCCTGTCGCCCTGGCGGCAGTGCTGCCTTTATCTGGCAAGGAGAATCATCCGCATGGTGAAACGCGCGAGACTGCTGGCATTGCTGCTTCTGTTGCCGTCGCTACCGGCGGCGGCCGAGGAACTGTCCTTCGCCAGCGTCCGGATTGACGGGGTGCAGCGGGTTGACCGCGCCGCCGTCGAGGCGGTGATCACCACCAGGGCACGTGAGCCGGTGACTGCTGAAACCATTGATGCCGATCTGCGCGCCATCTACGCGCTGGGACATTTCGATGATGTGCGGGCTGAGCAGCGTGACAGCGACGGCGTGCCTCAGCTGGTTTACCACGTCAGTGAACGTCCGTTGGTGCGGCGCATCAGCATTCGCGGCAACGACAAACTCAAGGTCAGTCAGGTGCGCGGCGTGGTGACGCTGCGTACTCCCGGCATTCTCAAAACCCAGGATCTGCAGGCCAGCGAAACGGCTATCCGTCAGCTGTACACCAACGAAGGCTACTACGCCGCCGAGGTGAGCTCGCAGGTGGAGATGCAGGGCAAGAATGAGGCGACCGTCTTTTTCGATATTGTCGAGGGGCCCAAGGTCACCATCGACAACATTCATTTCGAGGGCAACCGTGTCTTCTCCGACCGCAAGCTGCGCAAGTTCATGCAGACGAAACGCTGGTGGATCTTTTCCTGGCTGACCAGCAGCGGGACCTACAACGAGGAAATGCTGCAGAACGACCTGGAACTGATCAAGGAGGAGTATTTCAACAAGGGCTATGTCCGGGTCAAGGTCAAGCAGCCGCATATCCAGCTGTCGGATGACCGCTCGGAGATGGACATCTACATTGAAATCGAGGAAGGCGAGTCCTACAGTACCGGCCAGCTGAGCCTTAAGGGTGACCTGCTTGAAAGTGAGGAGGTTCTGCTCAAAGGGGTGCAGCTGCGCACCGGCGAGACCTTCAGCCGTGAGCTGTTGCGCAAGAGTATCAAGAACCTCAACGACTTCTATGCCGACCGCGGCTACGCCTATGTTAACGTCACACCGCTGACCCAGATTGACGACGACAGCCGCAGTGTTGCGGTTGCCTTTACCATCGAGCAGGGGGTGCAGGTCCACATTGATCGGATTGAGATCGGTGGTAACAGCAAGACCCGTGACAAGGTGGTGCGGCGCGAGATGGTGCTGGTGGAGGGCGATCTCTACAGCGCCAACCGCCTTGAAACCAGCCGCAAGCGTATCAACAATCTTGGCTTCTTCAGCGAGGTTAATGTGGATGCCGTGGCGCACCCGGATGACCCGACGCGGATGGATGTCCATGTCGATGTCAAGGAACAGCCCACCGGTACCTTCAGCGTCGGTTTCGGCTATTCCTCCACCGACGGCTTCATCGGTCAGGGCTCCATCAGTCAGGACAACTTTCTGGGCAATGCCTGGCGCCTGAATCTGGCGGCTTCCATCGGCGGTGATTACAACAATTATCGCATCGGCCTGCTTGATCCCTATTTTCTTGATCGCAATCTGGCCTTGGGTTTCGATCTGTACAAGACCGACCGGGAATGGGATGAATACGATGTTGAGACCACCGGCGGCCAGATCAAGCTCGGCGTGCCGCTGTCGTATGAAAACCGCCTGTTCTTTGTTTATAAATACGAACAGAAGGAGATCTACGATGTTGATCCCTGGTCTTCGGTCTATATACGCAGCCAGGAGGGTAGGTCGACGGTCTCATCGCTCTATGCCTCCATTTCACGCAATACCACCGATTTCCGGCCCGATCCCAGCCGGGGGTACATGTCGGAATTCTCCGTCGAATACGCCGGTCTTGGCGGTACCGAACGTTTTGTCAAAACCATTGCCGATCATCGCCATTTCTTTCCGCTGATGTGGGACTGGGTGTTTTCGCCCCACGGTCAGATTGGCTACCTGACCGAGATCGGCGGCCAGGAACTGCCCCTCGACGAGCGGTTTTATCTCGGCGGTATCAACACCATGCGCGGATTCGATACCCGCGAGGTCGGCCCCTGGCAGCCGCGTGGCTATCCGCAGTACGACGAAAGCGGTAATCTGATTGGCTACGCGCCGTCAGAAACCGAGCGCGATTATATCGGCGGGGTCAAGGTGGCCTTCTTCAACTTCGAACTCATCTTCCCCCTGCTTAAGGACGCTGGTCTCAAGGGTGTGCTGTTTGTCGATGTCGGTAACGCCTGGGGTGAGGACGAGGAGTATTTCTCCGACATGCGTTACAGCGCCGGCGCTGGTATTCGCTGGAACAGCCCGTTGGGGCCGCTGCGGCTGGAATGGGGCTACAACCTCGATCCGTATGACTATGAAGACAAGTCGAAATTCGACTTCTCCATCGGCAAGTTTTTCTAGTGACCCGCCGTCTGTGATGACGGCCTTTCGAAAGGACATCTCCGTATGAAAACCCTGCTCAGTCTGGCAACCCTGCTGCTGCTGTTGGCCACTGCCGCCGGCGCCGCCGATCTCAAGCTCGGCTATGTCGATCTGCAGAAGGCCCTGTCGGTGTCGGAAGCCGGCAAGGTGGCCAAAGCCAAGATCGAAAGCGAGATCGCTGCCATTGAGGATCAGGTACAGCAGCGCCAGAGTGATCTGTCGGCTTTGCAGGAATCGCTCAAGAAGCAGGCAGCCCTGCTGGCAGAGGAGGCCCGCCGCGACAAGGAACTCGAATTCCAGCAGCAGGTGAAGGACTATCAGCGCTACGTCAAGGACAAGCAGGATGAGATGCGTGGCAAGGAAGCGGCCTACACCCAGCAGATCCTGCGTGATCTTGGTGCCCAAGTGGTCGAGCTGTGCAAGAAGGAGAAGATCAGCATGATGATGGAGAAGAGTCAGCTGGTTTACGCCAGCGAAGCTCTCGACTTCACCGACAAGCTTATTGAAGCCTATAACCGCGCCTACAAGGACGGTCACAAGAAATAGCCCTTCCACGAACAGGATGAACCGCGCATGGTAACACTGGCACAGCTGGCCGAATGGGTCGGCGGCCGGGTGGTGGGGGACGACCAGCTCCGGATTGCGGCGCTGGCGCCCCTTGACCAGGCCGGTCCCGGCACCATTACCTTTCTGGCCAATCCGAAGTACCTGCCGGCCCTCAGAACGACGCGCGCCTCGGCGGTGATCATCGATAAACCGCTGGAGCGCGCCGATCTGGCCTATCTGGTGTGTGACAATCCTTATCTGGCCTTCGCCAAGGTGCTCACCCGCCTGCATGTCCGGCCGCCGGCGCCTCTCGGGGTGCTGCCCGGTGCGTCGCTGGCGCCGACAGCGGAGCTGGGCGAACAGGTCACCGTTCATCCCGGCGCGGTGATTGGCGAACGGGTACGTCTTGGCGACGGCTGCCTGATTCACCCCAACGTGGTGCTTTATGCCGATGTTCAGATCGGTCCCGGCTGCGTGCTGCACGCCGGCGTGGTGATCCGTGAAGGCTGCCGCCTCGGTGCCCGCGTCATTGTTGGGCCCAACGCTGTCATTGGCAATGACGGCTTCGGTTTCGCGCCCGAGGACGGGGGTTATTACAAGATTCCCCAGGTCGGAATCGTTGAAATTGGTGACGATGTTGAAATCGGCGCCTGCGCCTGTATAGATCGCGCCACCTTCGGTGTGACCCGTGTCGGCCGAGGCTGCAAGATCGATAATCTGGTGCAGATTGGCCACAATGTCACGGTGGGCGAGGATACGGTGATGGCTGCCCAGGCCGGTGTCGCCGGCAGCACCCGCGTCGGCCGGCATTGCACCTTTGGTGGCCAGTCCGGCACCGCTGGCCATATCCGCGTTGGCGACAACCTGACCCTGGCCGGTCGGGGCGGTATCGTCGGCAACATTGCCGGTGACCAAGTGGTGTCGGGTGTCCCGGCCATTCCGCACCGCGATTGGCTCAAGGCCAGCGCGGCCTTCGCCCAGCTGCCGCAGATGCGGCGCGAACTGGCCGATCTGCGCAGACAGCTGGCGGCACTGCAGCAGGGTCTGACCGTATCGGATAAGTGAGTGAATTCCATGTACCTGACGACAACCGAAATTATGCAACGTCTGCCGCACCGCTACCCGTTTCTGCTGGTCGATGCCATCGAAAGCTATGACCCGGCCGAGGGCTGCATTGTTGGCATCAAGAATGTGACCATCAATGAACCCTTTTTCCAAGGGCATTTCCCTGGTCACCCGATCATGCCCGGTGTGCTGATTATCGAGGCCATGGCCCAGGTCGGCGGCCTGTTTGCTACCTTAAGCGACGCCATTGGCGGCGACAAGGTGACCTATTTCACCGGTATCGACGGTGCCCGTTTCCGCCGGCCGGTGCGGCCCGGTGATGTGCTGCGCATGTCCCTGAAGCTGCTGCGCTGCCGCCGGGGCATCTATCAGTTCCAGGGTGAGGCCCGGGTGGGTGAAGCCCTGGTGGCCGAGGCCGAACTCAAGGCTACCTTTGCCGACAAGGAAGGTTGAACAACCGCTATGGCGATACATCCGACAGCAATCATCGAGCCTGGAGCGAAGCTGGCGGCCGATGTCGAAATCGGTCCTTACAGTCTGATCCGCAAGGATGTGGTCATTGGCTCCGGCTGCTGGATCGGGCCGCATGTGGTCATCGAGGGCTATACCGAGATCGGTCGCGACAACCGCATCTTTCAGTTTGCCTCGGTTGGTGCCGAGCCTCAGGATCTGAAGTTTCACGGCGAGATCAGCACCCTGAAGATCGGCGATCGCAACACCATCCGTGAATCGGTCACCATTCACCGTGGCACCGAGGATGGCGGCGGTGAGACCCGTATCGGTAACGACAACCTGCTGATGGCCTATAGCCATGTGGCGCATGATTGCCGTATCGGTGATCATGTGATTCTGGCCAATGCCGCCACCCTGGCCGGCCATGTCACCGTTGAGGATCATGCCATCCTCGGTGGCATGTCGGCGGTTCACCAGTTTACCCGCATCGGCTGTCATGTGATGGTCAGCGGCGGTTCGATGGTGGCGCAGGACCTGGTGCCCTATGTCATTGCGCAGGGCGACCGCGCCACGGTGGTGGGATTGAATCTGGTGGGGCTCAAGCGGCGCGGCTTTGATGAGTCAACCCTGGCAGCCCTGAAAAAGGCCTATAAGCTGCTGTTCCGCTCCAGTTTGCGGCAGGAGGAGGCTCTTGAAGCCATCCTGCAGCAGGATACCGACTGCACCGATCAGGTGCGCCATCTGGTGGATTTTGTCCGCGCCAGTGTGCGTGGCATTGCCCGCTGACCGCTGCGCTCTGCCCTGCCTCGATTCGCGGAATCGCCCATGTCTTCCATGCCGTCCCCATTCCCTTATGGCGCCAGTCCGCAGCTGAGTCTTGCCACCGATCCCGACTGTCGCCGGGTGTTGCTGGTGGCTGGTGAGGCGTCTGGCGATCTGCTCGGTGCCCATCTGGCCCAGGCCCTGCTGCGCCAGGATTCACGGCTGCAGCTCTATGGTCTGGGCGGTGAACGCATGGCGGCGGCCGGCTGCCGCTTGCTGGCACCGGCCAGCGCTTTGTCGGTCATGGGGCTGGTGGAGGTGGTGCGTCATCTGCCGCGGATTCTGGCGGTGTTCCGCCTGCTGACCGGGGCTTTGCGCGGTCCGCTGCGACCTGATCTGGTGATTCTGATCGATTCGCCGGATTTCAATCTGCCTCTGGCGACACGGGCGCGCCGCGCCGGTGTGCCGGTACTGTATTACGTCAGTCCCCAGGTCTGGGCCTGGCGCGCCGGCCGGGTCAGACGCATTGCCCGTGATGTTGCCAAACTGGCAGCCATTCTGCCTTTTGAACCCGCCTGCTATCAGGGCTTGCCTCTTGATGTGCGTTATGTCGGCCATCCTTTGCTGGATGAGGTCGATCGTGCCGGCGCCGAACCACCGCTGCCGGCGGCAGCCTGGCCGGAACGGACCACTGCCTGGCCGCTCATCGGACTGTTTCCCGGCAGCCGGCCGACGGAGCTGGCCTTTTCCGTGCCGCTGCTGCTGGAAACCGCCCGTCGTCTGCGCCAGATTTATCCGACAGCTGCGTTTATTGTTCCGCTGGCCCCCGGTCTGGCGGCCGCACCCCTGCGCCAGGCTATCACCGCCGCTGGTCTGCCGATTCGCCTGACCGACGCCAGTGTCTACGCTGTCGCGCGGTCGTGCACGCTGGTGCTGGCGGTGTCCGGTACCGTCACCCTGCAGGTGGCGCTGATGGAGACGCCTTTGATTCTGTTCTATCGCACGGCACCGCTGTCCTATGCTCTGGGCCGCCTGCTGGTGCGTATCCGCCATTTCGGCCTGCCCAATATCATTGCCGGTCGCCGGCTGGTGCCGGAGCTGCTACAGCATGAGGCCAGCCCTGAGCGGCTGGTGGCCGAGGCGCGGCGTCTGCTTGATCAGCCGGCCCTGGTTCGACAGCTGCGTGATGAACTGCGTGGTCTGCGTCAGCAGATGGGCACACCCGGTTGTGCCGAGCGGGTGGCCGCCATGGCCTTCGAATTGCTGGGACAGCGGCCATGAAGCCGCCGGTCCTGCAGGTCTATCGCCGGCTGCTGACCTACTCGCGACCCTACGCCCGCCGGATCGTTGTGGCCATGCTGGCTTCGCTGGGCGTGGCGGCGACGGATGTTGGTGTCGCCAAGCTGGTGCAGCCGCTGGTCGACGAGGTGCTGGTGCGGCGCGAGCTGTGGCTGGTCAACCTGGTGCCACTGATCGTCATCGGCCTGGCCCTGCTCAAGGGCCTGTCCCGTTATGTGCAGGAATACTTCATCAAGACCGCTGGCCAGCTGGTGGTGCAGGATCTGCGCAACGATCTCTATCGTCATTGCCTGCGCCAGTCGCTTGGCTTCTACAGCCAGACGCCGGCCGGTGCCCTGGTGTCGCGTGTGGTCAACGATGTCGGCATGCTGCAGAAGTCGGCTGCCGATGAACTGGTGGCCATGGTGCGCGAGGGCCTGACCCTGGTTGGTCTGGTGGGTCTGCTGTTCTACAATGACTGGCGCCTGGCGCTGGTGGCCTTTGTGGTGTTGCCGGTGGCACTGGTGCCGGCCAGCCATATCGGGCGGCGCATCAAGAAGTATGTCCACAAAAGCCTCTCCAACATGGGCAATTTGACCGGAATCCTGCACGAGGCCTTCAGTGGCATCAAGGTGGTCAAAGCCTTTACCGGCGAGGAGACCGAGCGGCGCAAGTTTGAGGATGAAAATCTGCGTTATTATCAGCGGCTGGTCAAGGTGATCCGTTACGATTCGGCCACCGCGCCGTTGGTGGAGTTGCTGGCCTCTTTTGGCGCCGCTGGCGTGCTCTGGTATGGTATTCATCGGGTGATGAACGGCGCCATCAGCCAGGGCGAGCTGTTTTCCTTTGTAACCGCCATGGGCATGATGTACGGCCCGATGAAGCGCCTGATCAAGACCAATAACGTTATCCAGAAGGCTGTCGGCGCTGCCGAGCGGGTGTTTGAAATGCTCGATCAGGCGCCCGGTCTGGTTGATGCCCCTGACGCGCTGACGCTGGCGCCGGTGCGTGGCCAGGTCTGCTTTGAACGGGTCTGGTTCGCCTATCAGGGCGAGGACTGGGTGTTGCGCGATTTCAGTCTGGTCGTGCCGCCGGGTCGGGTGGTGGCACTGGTTGGCGCCAGTGGTGCCGGCAAGTCGACCCTGATCGCGCTGCTGGCCCGTTTCTACGCCCCGCAGCGCGGCCGCATTCTGATTGATGGCTGCGACATCGCCGGGCTGACCCAGACCAGTCTGCGGGCCCAGATGGCGCTGGTGGATCAGGAAACCTTTCTGTTTCACGACAGTCTGCGCAACAACATCCGCTATGGCCGGCCGCAGGCGACTGATGCCGAGGTGGAGGAGGCGGCCCGGCAGGCCTATGCCGATGAGTTCATTCGTCAGCTGCCCGAGGGCTACGACACCCCGATCGGTGACCGGGGCGTGCGTCTGTCCGGCGGCCAACGCCAGCGCGTCTGTATTGCCCGCGCGATTTTGCGCGACGCCCCGATCCTGTTGCTTGACGAGGCTACCAGCGCCCTCGACAGCGAAAGCGAAGCGGTGGTGCAACAGGCGCTGGTCAACCTGATGCGGGGCCGCACCACCTTTGTGATCGCCCATCGGCTGTCGACCATTCGCCATGCCGACGAGATTCTGCTGCTCGAAGACGGCCAGCTGCTTGAGCGTGGCCGCCACGACCAGCTGCTGGCGGCGAGGGGCGCCTATCACCGGCTCTACAGTTTGCAGTTTCATGACCAGGTGGCGCCATGAAGGCGGTTGTCAACCGCCTGCTGTTATGGCTGGCGCCACCGCTGGCGGCTGTGCTGATTCGCTGTATTCATTACACCAGCCGCTGTACCGTGGAGGGCGCTGACCAGCTGGAGCGCCTGTGGCGCCAGGGCCACTACGCCATTTTGTCGTCCTGGCACGACCAGCTGTTACTGCTGGTGCGGGGCTATGGCGGTCAGGCCCGGATCCTGATCAGTCCGTCCTTCGATGGTGAACTCATTGCCCGCACCATGGCCTGTTTTGGCCATCAGGCGGTGCGCGGTTCGTCCAGTCGGGGCGGCCGGGCGGCGTTTCGCCAGTTGCTGCAGCTGGCGCGGCAGCCCGGTGAACTGGTGATCACGCCCGATGGCCCGCGCGGTCCGCGTCATCAGATCAAGGAAGGCGTCGTGCAGTTGGCACGGTTGTCCCGTCGGCCGGTGGTGCCGCTGGCGCTGGCCTGCAACCGGGGGCATCGCTTTGCCTCCTGGGATCGTTTTTTGCTGCCGTATCCCTTTGGCCGGCTGGTCTATGTTTATGGTGAACCGCTCTGGTGCGCTGCCGACGAGCCGCCGCAGGTGTTTCATGCCCGGCTGACGGCCGCGATGGCGGCGGCCAGCCAACGGGCCCGGCAGATTCTGGAGGCTCAGGGTGTATCTGCTGTATGATCTGCTTGTCAGCCTGACGCTGTTGCTGCTGGCACCCGGCTATCTGGTGCTGGGCTGGTTGCGTCGCAAGCCGCGCCAGGGTCTGGCCCAGCGTCTGGGATGCTTTCCGGCGGATCATTTTGCCGCCCTGCGCGGTCGGCCGGTAATCTGGATTCACGCGGTATCGGTTGGCGAGACCCGTGCTGCCGTACCGCTCATTCGCCACTTGCGGCAGCGCTGGCCACGGGCTGCGCTGGTGCTGTCCAGTGTCACCGAAACCGGTCACCAGATTGCCGGCGGCATTGCCGAGGTGGACGCGCGGCTGTATTTCCCGGTCGATAGCGGCCTGGTGATCCGCCGGGTGCTCGACCGGGTGCAACCTGACCTGGTGCTGATTGTTGAAACCGAGCTGTGGCCGCAGTTCATTCGGCAGTGCCATTTGCGACGGATTCCGCTGGCGCTGGTCAATGGTCGCATCTCCGATCGCTCGTTCCCGCGCTACCATGCCGTGCGCCGCCTGCTACGGCCGTTGTTGAGCCAGATCGCCTGTTTCTGTATGCAGTCCGCCATTGACGCCGAGCGTATTGCCCGCCTGGGCGCGCCGGCCGAACGCATTCTGACCACGGGCAATCTCAAATTCGATCCCGCTGGTGCCTGCCTGCCCGACCAGGATGACGCCGCTTTGCGGGTGCAGTTCGGACTGGCGCCGCAGGTACGGGTGCTGGTGGCTGGCAGCACCCACGAGGGCGAAGAGGAGGCGGTACTGAGCGCTTTCCGCCAGCTGCGCCAGCGCGGCCACGAGCTGCTGTTGATTCTGGTGCCGCGCCATCCGCACCGTTGCCGTGCCCTGGCCGACCTGCTCGACAAAAACGGCCTGCCCTGGCGGTTGCGTTCGGCCGCGCCAGCCGAGCCTTTGGGCGCTGGCGCCGTGCTGCTGGTGGACAGCATTGGCGAGATGCTGCACTTTTATGCCCTGGCCGAACTGGTGTTTGTCGGTGGCAGCCTGGTGCCGGTTGGCGGGCATAATCTGTTGGAGGCGGCGCTGCTGCAAAAGGCAGCCCTGCACGGCCCGCACATGCACAATTTTCGGGAGATCGCCGCCTGGATCGGTCAGGCCCAGGGATTCGGTCTGGTGCAGGACGTGGCCGATCTGACGGCGCAGCTTGACCATCTGTTGCGTGACCCCGAACGTTGCCGCCGCAGCGGTACCCAGGCTTGGCAGTTGCTGCAGCGTCACGCTGGCGCCAGTGCCCGTACCCTTGAGGCGTTGCAGCCGCTGCTGCAGCGGCGCGGAATCGACTCATGAAGCCGCTGCTTGAGTGCGGCTGCCGCCGAATGCTGCTGGAGGGGCCGACGACGCCAGCCGAAGCCGCTCTGTTGGCGGTGCTGGCTCCGCTGGGGCGAATCTATGGTGGGCTGATGGCGCTGCGCCGCTGGGTCTATGCCCAGGGTTTGCTGCCGCAGGTGACGCCGTCGGTGCCGCTGATTTCTGTCGGCAATCTGCTGGCGGGTGGAACCGGCAAGACACCGCTGGTCAGCTATCTGGTCGATCTGCTGCAGCGACACGGCTACCGGGTCGCCGTGCTCAGTCGCGGTTATGGCGCGAGCGGCCTGCGGCGCGACAGTGTGCGGCTGGTTTGTGCCGGTAACGGCCCGTTGCTCACGGCCGAACAGGCCGGTGACGAACCCTACCTGCTGGCTCGCCGCCATCCGGCCGCGGTGGTGGTCAGTGCGCCACGCCGCAGCGCCGGTTTGCGCTGCGCCCTGGCACAGGGCCCCATCGACCTGGTGCTGCTCGATGACGGTTTTCAGCATCTGGCCCTGCGGCGCGACCTTGATCTGGTGCTGCTCGATGCCCGGCGGCCACTGGCCACTGGCCGGGTGTTGCCGGCCGGTTTGCTGCGCGAGGCGCCGGCGGCCCTGCGCCATGCCGATCTTTTGCTGCTGACGCGCTGTCCTCTGCCATTGCCGCCACCGTTGGCGCTTCTGCCTGAGCGACCCCAGGTGCGCTTTGGCCAGCAGCTGGCGTCGCACATGCAGGATCTGGCCGGTGCCTGCCGGCCGCTGCACGACTGTCGGGGGGGCCGCGTGGTGGCTTTCGCCGGCATTGCCGCGCCGGAGGATTTTTTTGCTGCCCTGCGCCAGCAGGGTATCGTGCCGGCTGCTACCCTGGCTTTGGCTGACCACAGCCGATACGATAGGGCCCAACTGGAACGCATTCAGGCCCTGGCCGCTGGTGCCGACTGGCTGTTGACCACCGAAAAGGATGCCGTCAAGCTGCGTGCCACCGATTTTGACCGACCCTGCTATGCGGTTCCCTTGGAGCTGGTCTGTTACGATGAAGCGCTGCTGGCCGCGCCCTTGCTGACCCTGGCTGAGGCGGGCCGCCACCCAACAGGCTGTTGACAAACAGCCTGTAGAGCCCATGGACGGGAGACCAAAATCAATCCTTGCTCCGTAATGGATTGATTTTGTGAGCAAGACGGAACTCGCATTTTCGGCTTGCATCGTTGAAAAAGTCCCGGATGGGACTTTTTCAACCTCCTGCTGAGGAGTGAAGATTGATGGAACTGGAGACGATGATCGATCTGTTGGTATGTCCCCGCTGTCATGGAGGCTTGCAGTTGCAGGGCCAGCCGCCGCAGCAACTGCTGTGTCACGCCTGCCGGCTGGCCTATCCGGTGCGCGAGGGGATTGCGTTGCTGCTTGTTGAGGAAGCGCAGCCCCTGCCGGCGGAGGCGCGGTGAAACCGGCCTTTGCCGCCTTGCAGCCGCGTCATTTGCTGGTACGGCAGACCAATTGGATTGGCGATGCGGTCATGACCACGCCGGCGCTGGCGGCGCTGCGGGCCCATTTCCCGCACAGCCGCATCGTGGTGCTGGCCAATCCGCTGGTGGCGGAGCTGTTTGTTCACCATCCCCATGTGGATGCGGTACTGCGCTACGAGAAACAGGGCTGTCATGGCGGGGTCGCCGGTCTGTGGCGCCTGGGTCGCGAATTGCGCCCGCAGGGGTTTGAAGCCGCCCTGCTGCTGCAGAATGCCTTTGAGGCGGCGCTTATCGCCCGCCTGGCCGGCATTCCCTGGCGGGCCGGTTATCGCACCGATGGCCGTGGCCTGTTGCTCAGCCATGGCGTAGCACGGACGGCGGCGGATAAAAGACGCCACCATACCGACTATTATCTGGAATTGCTGCGTCGCTTGGGGCTAAACGCGCCGGCCGCGCCGTTGCTGCTGGCGTGTACCTCGGCCGAACAGGACGCGGCGCGTACCCTGCTGGCGGGCCAGCGGCCTGTTGCCATTAATCCGGGAGCGGCCTACGGTAGCGCCAAACGCTGGTTGCCGGAACGCTTCGCCGCCGTGGCCGATGCCCTGGCCGACCGCTACGGTGTGCCCATTGTGCTGACCGGCGGGCCGAACGAACAGGCCATCGGGGCGGACATTGCCGCTGCCATGCGTTTCCCGGTGCAGAATCTCATCGGCCGCACCAGCGTGCGTCAGTTGATGGCGTTGCTGCAGCAGTGTCGTCTGTTGGTGACCAACGATTCCGGTCCGATGCATGTGGCGGCGGCCTTTGGGGTGCCCTTGGTAGCGGTGTTCGGCTCCACCGATCACCGCACCACCTCGCCACTGGCGGCCAATGTGCGCATCGTGCGCCAGGCGGTGGATTGCGCTCCCTGTCTCAGGCGGCAGTGTCCGACGGATCATCGCTGTATGACAGCCATCAGCGCTGACATGGTCGTGGCCGCCGCCGGCGAGTTGCTCGATGGTCTCAGTGCTGAGGGAGCCGCGTGAAGATTCTGATTGTCAAGGTCAGTGCCCTGGGCGATGTGGTCCACGCCCTGCCAGTGCTGGCCTATATCCGGGCGGCGGAACCGGCTGCCGAGGTCGACTGGCTGGTGGAGGAGGGTTTCGCGCCGCTGTTGCGGGGCCATCCCCTGCTGCGGGCCGTGCTGCCGCTGCAGACCCGCCGCTGGCGCAAGCTGCCGCCGCTGGCCCTGGCGCGGGAGTTTTTTGCCTTTGTGCGTCGGCTGCGCGCCGAGCGTTACGATCTGGTGCTGGATCTGCAGGGCAACAGCAAAAGCGGTCTGGTCACCCTGCTGGCGCGGGCCACGGCCAAATACGGCTATGATCGCCGGGCCGTGCGCGAATGGCCCAACCTGCTGGCGACTCGCCAGCGGGTGAGCCTGGGAGCCGCCGATTACCACGTTGGTCAGCGTGCCCTGGCGCTGGTGCGGGCGGCCCTGCCGGCGGCGGTTCAGGTCGCTTGCGCTGGTCCCCTGACGGTTGATGACCAGGCCCGCCGCGAGGTGGCCGATCAGCTGCGCCAGCTGGGGTTGCCGGCGGGGCGGCGTCTGATTGTCTGCCACTACGGCACCACCTGGCGGACTAAGCTGTGGGCGCTGGAGCACTGGCAGACCCTGGTAGCGCAGTTGGCGGCGCGGCCGGACGCGGTGCCGCTTTTGACTTGGGGTAACGCCGAGGAACAACAGGCGGCTGCCGCGATTGCCGCGCTGGCGCCGGGCGCGCTGCTGTGGCCGCGTGGCAGTTTGCCACAGCTGGTGGCGCTGCTGGCCGTCGCCGATCTGGTGGTGGGGGGCGACACCGGCCCGGTTCATATCGCCGCCGCTGTTGGCACGCCGACGGTGTCCCTTTATCGGGTGACCGATGCCCGCCGCAATGGTCCGCTGGGAAGAGAACATCGCTGCCTGCAGGTGCCGCTGGCCTGTGCCGCCTGTCTGCGCAAAGACTGCCCGCAGCAGCAGGTTTGCGCCAGCGCGATTGCTCCGGCCACGGTGCTGGCGGCCATCAATGAGCTGCTGCCGGAAACCGGTCAGCCGCCTAAAGAAAAGAGTCTATGACATGGAAATAACAGAGAAAAACTGTATGGAAGCGAAGATCCGCCAGCATCTGCGGCGTCATATTGCCGTGTTCGAGCAGCAGGTGCTGCCCCTCAGTGGTCAACTGGCGGCCTGCGCCGAACGGCTTTGTGCCTGTCTGCGGGCCGGCCATAAGGTGCTGGTTATGGGCAATGGCGGCAGTGCCGCCGACGCCCAGCATCTGGCGGCCGAGCTGGTTGGCCGTTTTCTGAAGAATCGGGCGGCGTTGCCTGCAATCGCATTGACGACGGACAGCTCAATTCTGACGGCGGTCGGTAACGATTTTGGCTTCGAGCAAGTGTTTGCCCGCCAGGTCGAGGCTCTGGCCGGTGCCGGCGATGTTGTTATCGGTATTTCCACCAGTGGCAACTCGCCCAATGTGCTGCGTGCCATTGAAGTGGCGCGCCGGCGCGGTTGCGTTACCCTGGCCTTTACCGGTCGCGCTGGCGGCGAACTGGCGCGCCAGGTTGATCTGGCGTTGACGGTGGCCGTGCCGGAGACGCCACACATCCAGGAAGCTCACCTGACCTTCATCCATATTCTCTGTGATCTGGTGGAGCAGGAGCTGTTTCCGCAGGACTGAGGCGATGAAATGGTTGCCACCGGCCGAATACCAGCGGCTGGTGCAGAACAGTCGCCAGTTGGAGGCGGATGCCTTCGGGCCCAAGGTGCTGCTGACCGGCGAGGGCCTGGTGGTCAAGATCTTCCGCCGCAAGCATTTGTTGTCGCGCGAGTTGCTGTCGCCGGCGGCCTGGCGTTTTGCCCGTCACGCCCGTCGGCTGCAGCGCCGCGGTATTGCCAGCCTGCAGGTGGAACGGCTGGCCCGCTGTCGCCGGCCGGCCTGCAGCCTGGCCTGGTACGTCTGGCTCGATGGCGAACCCCTGCGTCAGCACTGTCGCCGGCCCGACACGGATCAGACGGCACTGCTGCAACGGCTGGGCACTTTCGTGGCGTTGCTGCACCAGCGTGGCGTTCTGTTTCGTTCGCTGCACTGGGGCAACATCCTGGTGCAGCCCGCTGGTGACTTTGCCCTCATTGATGTCCTCGACCTGCGTCTGCAGCGCCGCCCTTTGAGCCTGCGCCAGCGCCGGCGCAATTTCCTTCATCTGCTGCGTTATGCCCAGGATGCCCAGCTGTTCCAAAGCCAGGCCGAAGCCTTCTGGCGCGGTTACGCCATGATCACTGAGCTGTCGGCTGTGGCTCTGCAGGCGCTGCGGCAGACTCCGATCATCTCGCGAAAGTAACCGATTCATGCGACTGGCTTTTGCCCTGTTCAAGTATTTCCCCTATGGCGGCCTGCAGCGCGACTGCCTCAAGATTGCCCGCGAGGCGCAGCGGCGCGGCCATCAGGTGCAGCTTTTCGCTCTCGAAGCCCAGGGTGAACTGCCGGCCGATGTGCCGCTGACCTGTCTGCCGGTCAGCGCGCGGGTCAATTACCGGCGCTACGAGCAGTTTGCTGTTGCCTTGCAACAGCGCCTGCGGCAGGAACCCTGCGATGTCCTGGTGGGCTTCAACCGCATGCCCGGTCTTGATTTCTATTTCGCCGCCGATCCCTGTTTCGCCCTGCGGTTGCGTACCCGACCCTTCTGGTATGGCTGGCTGCCGCGCAGTCGCAGTTTTTTGCGGGCTGAGCGTGCCGTTTACGGCCGTGACAGCCTGACCCGCATTCTGACCCTTAGCACCTTTGAGCAGCCCGCGCTTCGGCAGATCTACGGCACCGCCGCTGAGCGGTTTTATCTGCTGCCTCCCGGTGTGGCGTCGGATCGGCTGGCGCCGCCGGATTATGACCAGCGGCGGGCCGGTTTTCGTCGCCAGCTGGGCCTCGGGCCGCAGCAGAAACTGCTGCTCATGGTGGGTTCCGGTTTTCGTATCAAGGGGGTCGACCGGGCTCTGACGGCCCTGGCCGCCTTGCCACAACCCCTGCGGCAGCGTTGCCAGTTGCGGATTCTCGGGCGTGACAACCAGCGCCCGTTTGAACGGTTGGCGCGTCAACTGGGGCTGGCGGAGCAGGTACAGTTTCTCGGCGGCTGCGATGACGTGGCCAATTTCATGTTCGCTGCCGATCTGCTGCTGCATCCGGCCCATCGCGAAGCCGCCGGCATGGTTCTGGTGGAGGCTATCGCCGCCCGCTTGCCGGTGCTGGTGACGGACAGCTGTGGTTACAGCCAGCATATCGCCGATTCCGCCGCCGGTCTGGTGCATCGCAGCCCCTTCGATGGCCGGCGCTTTGCCCGCGAGCTGGAACAGATGCTGACCAGCGACCCGGCTATCTGGCAGACGGCGGCGACAACCTATCTGGCACGCACCGATCTTGTCGGTCTGGCCGCGCGGGCCGTCGATCTCATCGAACAGGAGGCGTGATGCTGATTCTGCCGCCCGAGTGGCGCCAGCTGTGGCCGGATTGCGATCCCTTCGACGCCCTCTTCGCCCTGCAGGGTGAGGAATTCCGCAACATGGATGGTCGTCGCACCCTGCGTTTCGAGCTGCTCGGCCGCAGCTATTTCGCCAAGCTCTACAGCGGTCTGGGTTGGGGGCGGCTGCTGGGCAGTCTGTTGCGCTTGCGTCGGCCACCTGTGTCGAGCGCCTCCAATGAATGGCTGGCCTGCCAGATCCTCGCCCGGCTGGGAGTCGAAACCCTCAAACCGGTGGCCTACGGCGAACGCGGCCGTAATCCGGTGACGCGGCAATCCTTTCTGATCACCGAGGAACTCAAACCAACGATCAGCCTGGAGGATTTCTGCCGTGACTGGGCACGCCAGCCGCCGCCCGTGCGCCTGAAACGGGCACTGATCACGCGTCTTGCCCTCATCAGTCGGACGCTGCATGAACAGGGCATTAACCACCGTGATTATTACCTGTGTCATTTTCTGTTGCAGGTAGCGGACGGCGCGACCGTTGATCCCGCCGATTTTCATCTCTACCTTATTGACTTGCACCGGGTACAGTTCCGCCAGCGGCTGCCGTTGCGCTGGCGGATCAAGGATCTGGCCGGGCTGTACTTTTCCAGCCTGGGCATGGGCCTGACGGTGCGCGACTACTGTCGTTTTATCCGGCTGTACAGTGCGTTGCCCCTGCGCCAGGCCCTGCGCCGCCAGGCGCGTCTGTGGCGCCGCGTCGAACGTCGTGGCGTTCAGCTGCGGCGGCGTTTTGTCCGCAAATATGCGCCGGGCCTGTCATGAGCGAGCGGTTGTCGGCCATTGCCGGCCATCCCCGTCGCCTGCTGGGACTGATCCTGCTGCTGTCGCTGCTGCTCAAGCTGCTGCTGTTGTGGAGCGATCCGGTGGTCAACCGCGATGCCGCCGTCTATGTCGCGGCTGCCCGCCACTATGCTCAGGGTCAGTTTGGTGCTGGCCTGGCCCAGTATCCAATGCCGCTCTATCCGCTATTGCTGGCCGCAGTGCATGGCTTGGTGCCCGACTGGATTCGCGCCGGCCAACTGCTCAGCAGTCTGGCGCTGGTACTTTGCCTGCTGCCGCTCTACAGCCTTGGCCGTCGCCTGTTCAGCCCTGCGGCGGCTTTGGCTACCTGTCTGTTGTTTGCCCTGCTGCCGACGTATAATGAGGCGGCCGTTTTCTTGCTGCGCGATCCCCTGTTTCTGCTGCTGGCGCTGGCCTGCCTGGCACAGCTGGCGCGCTACAGCGCCCGGCCGGGGATCGGCGGGGTGTTTGTCACGCTGTTGCTGGCGCTGCTGGCCACGGCCCTGCGGATCGAAGGGCTGCTGTTGTTGGCTCTGCTGCCGCCGCTACTGCTGCTGATCACGGCGGCGAACCCGGCGCCGGGCTGGCGATTGAAGCAGGTCTTGCGGGCTGGCCTGTTGCTGGTGCTGCTGCTGGCGTTGTTCTGGGAGCTGGGGTGGCTGGAGCTGGCCGGGGTTTCGCGGCTGGGAGAGGCTCGCCAGTGGCTGGAAGGCCTGGTCCGGCTGGAGCTGTTCACCGATTACCGCCAGTTGCTTGACCAGATCAAGCAGCTGCAGCGGCAGCTGCCCGGCGGCCATCTGGCCAACAACCTGCTGGAAGTGACGCGCCACTATGCGCCACTGATCTACCTGCTGGGCCTGGTGGAAATGCTGGCCACGGCGCTGTTGCCGGGTACCCTGCTGGCTCTCTGGCCACTGTGGCGTGCCGGCCGAGGTTTCTGGTCTCCAGCCCGGCAAGTACTGCTCTGGCCGCTGCTGGCCTTCGTGGCACTCAATCTGCTGTTTTGCCTGGTGCACAATTTCACCACCGGCCGTTATCTATGGTTGCCGCTGGTGCTCTGCCTGGTGCTGGCCGGTGAGGGTCTGCAAGGCTGGCGGCAGTGGCTGGCGTCGCGTCCTGCGCTGCTGGCGCTGCTGCTGGTGCTGGTTTACGGGGTACCGGCGGCCAAGACCCTGGCCCTGGCGCAGCAGGCTGACAAGAACCACAGCATCCGCCAGGCCGGTTACTGGTTGCGGCACAACGATGCGCCGCAGCGTTTGCGGCTGCTCAGCAACGACAGCCGCTTTGGGCTCTATGCCGACCGGCTGGCTCTGCCGTGGGACAGGGAACTCGCTGAACGGTTGAGCTTTGCTGAGACGCTGCCGGCGGTTGATCTGGTGCTGCTGGCGCTGCCGGCGCGGCAGCGGCTGGTGTTGCCCGCCGGGCTGGTGGAACGGGCGACCTTTCACGATGGTACGATGCAGGTGCTGGTACTGGCGCCAGGCGACTGAGCGGTGTTGGCTGCAGGGGAAGCGAACGGCGAAAAGCGCTCAAAAAACCGGATAAGGGGAGAATGGCGTCAGCGTAGCGGAAAGGTGTCGTACAGCTGTTTTTGCACCTCGGCCAGGCCGGGACGCTGATAGGTGGCGCACCAGTCGGCTACCTCGGCGGGAGTCGTGGCGGGGCCGAAGGGCAGGGGGCGCAACGTTTCAAGGCCGAAGACGGAGTAGTAGTCAGCAAACTTGAAGTCGTTGCCGCGCACGGCGTCGGACAGCTTGATCCAGCCGTTGGGAATCTGCAGGGCGTCAGCCACGATCAGGCCGTGCAGGCTGGACGACAGGACGAAGTCACACTGACTGATCTGGCTGAGGAACTCACGGGTTTCGGAAAAAATGTCGATAACCTGTACCCCGGCCTGTTTGGCAAAGGTCGCTACTGCCGGATGTTGCTGATCCTTGTAGTGGGGTACGATGCCAACCCGCCAGCGCTTGGCGGACGCTTTGTCAGGCAGCAGCAGCGGGCAGAGCAGGCCGGGGTCGCCCAGAACCCTGATGCTGCGGTTGCGTAGTGCCGCCGCTGTCAGCCGGCCGCGCACGGCGTGGATGTGATGCGGCGTACGGAAGGGCGGCGCCTGACCGATCAGGCCGCTGCCCCAGACATGCACCCGGTGGCTCCAGAAGTGGTTTTTCAGCCGCTGCAGAATGCTGCCGACCGCCACCAGATCGCAGCGGTTGGGTTTGGCGTGAACTACTGGCCGGCCGCTGATAGCCTCGCACAGCACTGGCGAGAGCCAGTCGCCAAAATTCTTGCGGCCATCCTTCAGGCCCGACGACCAGTACAGCTTCAGCGGTTTTTTCATCGGAAACTCCGGCGTGGAGACCCCTGGATTTATCCATGGGGAGGAAACGCCGCTCCGCCGTCAGGCGGAGGGCTTGTGGTGGTAGCCGTAGCCGTCGGCCCGATGCAGACGGCGGCAATGTTGCTTAGCAGGATGTTGAAAAAGTCCCATCCGGGGCTTTTTCAACGACGCAAGCCGAAAATGCGATTTCCGTCTTACTCACAAAATCAATCCATTACGAAGTAATGATTGATTTTGGTCGCCCGTCCATGGGCTCCAGCAGGCTGTTTTTCAACAGCCTGTTAGACAACTCGCTGCTATCAATCTATCCTGATAGAAAGATAACTTGATAGCAGCGAGCAAGAGCCAAATGCTAGCAAGATATCTCGATAGCTGGCTAGCAAAAAACTGATAGAATGCTCAACAGATAGCGCTGAGAATAACATGAAATTTTATCGCGAGCTGAAATGGCATTTTACGATTTTTTGTAAATATTTGCTGTCGTTTTCGACCGGGCGGATGTGGTTTTCGACACAATGAAGATAGAAAATACAAATATCCAAATGGTCCAAGAATCCCTCGTGCCGAGGGAGAGCCGTTTAGCGGGCTGGGCGGCGTTAGGGACCGCTTTGTCTATTGAAGCCCCACTGCGACACCTCTCATGTGTTTCAGAAAAGTTTGTCCGTGGCAGCCGGAAGTCGGAAAGGGAATGGACCGTTTTCGACAAGCGCTATTGGCCAGGAGAAACCTTCGCCGATCATCTGACCTTTGCTTTGCGTCACGAGCCGCTTGACCTTCTTCTTCTGGTGAAGATTCTCAGAGTCGCGCCCCGAAAGCTCATCACGGATTATGTCCGTAATGCCCCGAGCGGTCAGCCGAATCGTCGCATCTGGTTTCTGTATGAGCATCTTACCGGACAAACCCTTGATCTTCCCGATGCCGAGCAGATAGCAGCTATCGACCTTCTTGACCCAAAGGATTATGTCACGGGGCAACCCGCTCTCTCGAAACGACATCGTGTTCGCAACAATCTCCTGGGCGTCCCCGGTTTTTGTCCCGTCATCCGACGAACACAACGCCTTGAAGCCTTCATGGCAGCCGGGTTGGACAAACAGGCGAGGCAAACTATCGGTCGAACGGGAGGACATTTGGTGGCGCGGGCTGCGAGCTTCCTTCTTCTGGCGGACAGCCGGGCAAGTTTTGCCATTGAGGGTGAGCGTCCGCCGCGCTCACGCCTTGAACGCTGGGGCCGGGCAGTGATGCAGGCCGGTCGGCATCCTCTGTCTCTGGATGAGCTTCTTCGGCTGCACGCAATCCTGATCGAGGATACACGATTCGTCCATGCGGGCCTCAGGCCTGATGGGGTTTTTCTCGGAGAAAGGGATCTCACAGGCGACCCTTTGCCCGAGTTTATTGGCGCCCGGCCGGAGGATCTGCCGGCCCTTATGCAGAAACTTATTGAGGCCAATGACAGAATGCGCCGGGATGGGATTGATGCGATTCTGCAGGCTGCGGCCACCGCCTTCGGGTTTGTCTATATTCACCCCTTTCAGGATGGTAACGGCCGCGTTCATCGCTGCATCATTCATCATGTCCTGGCGGAAAGAAACTTTACCCCAGCAGGAATGGTTTTTCCCGTGTCGGCGGTCATGTTAGACCGGATTGGCGCTTATCGCAAAACCCTGCAGCTCCATACCGCGCCAATTATGCCGTTCATCGACTGGATGGCTACCCCCGCAGGCAATGTCATGGTTCTGAATGAAACGAAGGACTTTTACAGATACTTTGATTGCACAGAGTCCGCCGAATTTCTTTATGAATGTGTCCAGCGAACCGTGAACCAGGATCTGCCCCGTGAAATCGAGTATCTGCGACGTCATGACGAAGCCATACAAAAGGTCATGGATACCGTTGAGATGCCAGACAACCTCGCCGACAACCTGGTTCTCATGATTCTGCAGAACAACGGCAAACTGGCAAAACGTCGCCGGCAGAAAGAATTTGAGGCCTTGACTGACGCCGAGGTGTCCGCGCTTGAGCAAATCGTTCAGAGCGTGTTTGAAGGATTTGCAGAAAATTCCTGTTCAGGAACCAATCCAGACGCTGTTCCCTGCTAGGCGCGCAGCGCCAGGCGTCCCTTTATCCGTTTTTCTCCGCCTTGGTCACCAGAATATCCTCCAGCACCAGATATTCCAGATCGCTGCCATAGAACATATTGAGGGCGTCCTCGGGTGAACAGACCATGGGTTCGCCGCGCCGGTTGAGGGATGTGTTGAGCACCACGGCGTTGCCGGTGAGCTTCTCCAGTTGCTCAATCAGGGCGTAATAGCGCGGATTGGTCGCCTGTTCCACCACATGGGCGCGCGAGGTGCCGTCTTGATGCACCACCTCGGGAATGCGGTCTTTCCAGGCGGGGTGGACATCGAAGGTGAAGGTCATGTAGGGCGCCGGATGGTCGGTCTGCAGCACCTCCGGCGCGATGCGGTCGAGCAGGCTGGGGCAGAATGGCCGCCAGCGCTCGCGGTATTTGATCTGTGCGTTGATGCGGTCGGCCACGCCGGCCACGCTGGGACAGCCCAGAATGCTGCGGCAGCCCAGTGCCCGAGGACCGAATTCCATGCGGCCCTGGAACCAGGCCACCGGATTGCCCTCGGCCAGTAGCTGTGCCGTGGCGGCGCAGACATCGGCTGGGCGCTGCCACTGGGGCCGCTCGGGATGCGCTTCGCAGGCGGCAATGCACTGATCGGTGCAGTATTTCGGTCCGAGATAGACATGGTGCAGCGGTTCGACCGCGATGCCGGCCAGATGGGCGGCGTAGGAGGCCGCCCCCAAGGCGGTGCCGGCGTCGGAAGCGGCCGGCTGGACGAACAGCTGCTTCACATAGGGCAGGGCCATAATGCGCTGGTTGAGCTTGACGTTGAGGGCGCTGCCGCCGGCGAAACACAGCTGGCCGGTTTCCGCCAGCACGTCCTTGAGGTAGTAATCAATCATCTGCAGCGCCAGATCCTCGAACAACTGCTGAACGCAGGCAGCATAGTCGATGTAGGGTTCATCGGCGTTATCGCCCTGGCGTTTTGGCCCCAGCCAGTCGATGAGTTTCGGACTGAAATAATAGCCCTTGCCGTTTTCCTTGTAACGTCGCCAGCCGACGGTGTTGACCAGACGGGTGTTGACGCGCAGCTCGCCGTTTTCGAAGCGGGCCAGGCGCGAAAAATCGTATTTGCGCGGGTCGCCGTAGGGCGCCATGCCCATCACCTTGAACTCGCCGTCGAGCATCTCGAAACCAAGGTATTCGGTCAGGGCGCCGTAAAGGCCGCCGAGGGAGTCCGGGTCGTAGAATTCCTTGATTTTGTGGATTTCGCCATTCTCGCCGTAGCCGAAGAAGGTGGTAGCGTATTCGCCCTTGCCATCAATGCCGAGAATGGCGGTTCGGCCTTTGAAACCGCTTAGATGGTAGGCGCTGCTGGCGTGAGCCAGATGGTGTTCCACCGGCACGAAGGCCACGGTTTCCCAGCGGATGCCCAACTGGGCCAGGGTTTCGCGCACATTGGCGACGTTACGGCGGTAATGGCGGTTGCCGTTGACCAGCGCCATCAGTGCCCGGTCGGGCGCATACCAGTAACGTTTGGCAAAATGCCAGCGCTCCGGCCGGTCAAGGCCGATGGCAGCAAAGGGGAAGGCGACGATATCGACATCGCGCGGCTGGATGCCGGCAAATTCCAGACAAAAGCGGGCCGATTCCAGCGGCAGGCGGTTCTTGGCGTGTTTGTCGCGGATGAAGCGTTCCTCTTCCGCCGCGGCGATCAATTTATCGTCGATGTAGAGGGCGGCCGAGGGGTCATGGGTGAGGGCACCGGACAGGCCGAGAATGACTTTGGACATACAGCGAAACTCCGTGAATTGCGGGCGTCGGCGGAAAAAACACATCCCGCCGCCGGCGTTAAGACGATTTTAAAGGTTGGCTTTCAGGGCAGCAGCCGGTCGAAATGGCGCCGCAACGGACTCTCGACCGGCCAATTGCGCAGAAAACGCTGCCGGTCGGCGGCGTAACGGCGCAGGAACAGCCAGCGCCAGCGGTATTCGGTCAGGGCGTCGAGATCGATGACCTGCACGGTATTGCCCTGCAGCAGAAAATTGCTGGCCTTGCAGTCGCCGTGACGGATGCCCAGCTGATGAAACTGGCGGAACAGATCGACCAGGCTGGTTATCCGGCTCTGCTGTTGCGGTAATTGTGTACCGTCCAGCTGAGCCGCACTCTCGCCGTCACACCGGGCCGTCACATAATAGCTGCTTCGCCGCCACAGGCCAAAGCGTTTTTCCAGCAGGGCGATGGCCTGGGGCGTGGCGATGCCACTGCTGACCAGGCGATGGGCATTGCGCCAGCTGATCAGCGCCCGGCTCGGCCGCAGGCCGCGGCTCAAGCCGTGCCAGAAGCCTTTGATGTTGTAGCGCTTGATCACCCAGTCGCCTGCCGCCGTGGTGACCCAGGCCACGGTGGCGCTGTTGCCGTCCTTGTACAGTGGCGCACCTTGCACAAAGGCGTCGGGGTCGTGCAGAAATGCCTGCAGAGCTGCGCTTTCGGCATCGCGGCGATAAAGGGCCAGCTGGCTGAAACGCTGTTGGCGGACGAATTCGCTGCAGCTGCGGCTGGCTTTTTTGACGTAAGCCTGCCGCCGCCGGCGCCGGGCCCGATCCAGCAGAGGGCGCAGCTGGGCGGCAAAGTCGGCCGCCAGCGGTTGCTGGCGTGCCAGGCCATAAAGCGGCAGAACCTCTGCCAGTAAACCATCATGGCGGCAGGGCAGCTGGGCCAACAGCAAGGCCAGATTGTCGCGGCAGAGCCGTTCCCTGAGGGGGGCACGGCGCTGGCGGATACCATCGCCATCAATGGCGTAAAGCCTGCCGTTGCTCAGCAGAAAATTTTCCAGGTGCAGATCGGTTTGCAGCAGCCCCTGGTGATGGCCCTGTCCGATCAGGCTAATCAGCTGCCCCAGCAGCGCCAGCCGTTCGCTGTCACTGGTGGCCTGTTGCCAGCAGGCTAGCGCGCTTTGCGGTTGCGGCAGATGCTCGAACAGCAGGACCGGGCTGCCATCCACCAGCAATCCGCTGTAGCACAGTTGCGGCGTGGCCAGGCCGGCCCGCTGCAGGGCCAGGCACCCCTGCTGTTCGCGTTGCCAATAGCGCCGTGCCCGGCGGCCGCAGAAGCGCTTGATCACCACCGCCTGCTCACCCCAGTGGCCGGCAAAGACCTCGCGCCGGCCTGGCAGCTGACGTAGCAGGGTGTTGGCCTGCAGCGGTGGCAGGCCGGTATCGGCAAGCTGAAGCGGTTGTGGCAGGCCGGTATCGGTGAAGTCGGCCCGGCGGGGCGGGCCGCAGCGCTGTGTGTCTGAAGCGGCAGCGGGCATGTCAGGACTCTTTTTCATCATGAAAGAACGCCAGCACCCGGCCGATCTGCTGTTTGCCGGCCGCATCAAGCCGTTCAAGCTTACGGTAATGCAGGTAGAAGCGCAGTCGCCGGCTGCGGCTGAGGTGCCGCCGGCCGAGTTTGTCGAGACAGGCCAGATCCTTGTCGGCGCCGCGTTGACGCAACCAGCCGAAGGGATGATGTCCCAGAGGGCAGTCGAAGAACAGCACCCGCGGGCCAGTGCCAGTACCCAGCCCTGTCGCCGAGTCGTCATCCACTAGCAGAATGTTGCGCCATTTCAGATCCCAGTGGACAAACCCCTGATGGTGCAGCTGCCGGCTGTAATCGGCCACCTGCTGCAGCACCCCTTCGAGCCAGGCACGCTGGCGAAAAAGTTGTGGCTGCTGTTGCGCCAGGCTCGCCAGATCGCGGGCGCCGACCACCTCGGCGGTTACCAGCACGGCCTGGCCCCGGCCAAAGGGCAGGCGGCCGCCCAGCCAGCCGGGCCGCTGCCAGCCGTAGGCCACCAGCGGCGGCGTCGGTATGCCGAGCTGGTCGAAATACCGCAGGTTCTGCCATTCGCCCTCGGCCCGGCTGCGCCCCAACCAGCGCCGCAGCCCCTTGCCGCGCCGCTGATAGCGTTTGACATAATAGGCCGCTGCAGCCCCTTGGGTGCGGATCAGAGAGCTTAAGGGATCGGCTGAAATCGCCTGGCCTTTTAATTGCAGACAGTGGCAGGCGCTGGCAAAGGTCTGCCGTTCGTCCGGCTGGCCGATAACCTGCCAGTGGGGCTGTGGCCGCCAGAGGCGTGCCAGGGCAGGTTGTGAAAAAAGATTTTTCCAGTTCACTGGAAATGTCCTCTTCTGAGCGTGTTGGCCCGTGGTGGTCCGAGCGGTTCGGTCCCTCTGGCCAGGCTGAGCTAAAATATGCCATTATGCCTGCATCGCTTTTCTATGGCCAGCCAGATTTCACGACGGCGTAACCCCGGCCACAGGCCTGGGCTGACGGCGCAGCACAAAAGTTTTGCTGTCGGCGGCCAGCTGGTTTAAGATGACCAGCATTGTTTGTCGGTCCGCCCTCTGTCAGCGCGGACCTGTTTTTTGCGCCCTGTCTTGGCGGCAGCACTGCGTTTGGTCGTGCAGGGCCGCCGGCGCGGCAGGAATCGATTCATTACGACGCCATCAACGGAACAGACCTTCATGACTGCCGAACAGCTGGAAACCTTTCTCAAGCGTCTGCCGCAGGTGCGTGCCCTGGTGGTGGGCGACCTGATGCTTGACGAATACCTGTGGGGCCGTGCCGGCCGCATCTCACCTGAGGCACCGGTGCCGGTGGTCGAGGTGCTGCGCGACGATCTGCGCCTCGGTGGTGCCGGCAACGTGGTCAACAATCTGCGTGTGCTGGGTTGCCCGGTGGCGGTCTGCTCGGTGGTGGGCGACGACGAGGATGGCCGTTTTCTCTGTGAGCGGCTGCGCCGCGCCCAGGTTGAAACCGGCGGGCTGTTGTTCGACTCTGGCCGCCGTACCAGTCGCAAGACCCGCATTCTGGCCGGTCATCAGCAGATGCTGCGCATCGATCGTGAGAGCCGCCAGCCGTTGGACGAGGCCACCGAGCTGGCTCTGTTGCGGGAGATCGGGGCCCGCCTGCCCGATTGCGATGTGCTGTTTCTGTCCGATTACGGCAAGGGGGTGCTGACCGACAGTCTGCTGGCCGCTGTCATCGCCCTGGCGCGCCAAGCCGGCCGGCCGGTGGTGGTCGATCCCAAGGGTGACGATTACCGCAAGTACCGGGGTGCCACCCTGCTTACGCCCAATCGCAGCGAGGCGGCCCAGGCTGCCGCTATGGCCATTGCTGACGAGGCCAGCCTGGCCCTGGTCGGCGCGCGGTTGCTGGCCGAGGCTGATCTCGCCGCCTTGGTGATTACCCGCAGCGAGGAAGGCATGAGCCTGTTCCGGCCCGACCAGCCACCGCTGCACCTGCCTACCCGTGCCCGCGAGGTGTTCGATGTTTCCGGCGCCGGCGATACGGTGCTGGCGCTGATTGGCGCGGGCCTGGCTGCTGGTCTGGCGCTGGAACAGGCGGCCGGCGTCGCCAACCTGGCCGCCGGCGTGGTGGTCGGCAAGGTCGGCACCTCCACCGTCAGCCGGCAGGAGATTCTTGAAGCCGCTGGCCTGACTGATGCCGACAGCAAGATTCAGGATGCCGCCGCCCTGCAGATCGTGCTGCGCCGGCTGCAGCAACTGGGTCGCAAGGTGGTGTTCACCAATGGCTGTTTCGATCTGCTGCACGCCGGTCATGTCAGCTATCTGCAACAGGCCCGCGAGCTTGGCCAGGTGCTGGTGCTGGGACTCAACAGCGATGCCTCGGTGCGGCGCCTCAAGGGGCCGAGCCGGCCGCTGGTGGCCGAGCAGGATCGGGCGACGGTGCTGGCGGCGTTGGCCTGTATCGACTATGTGGTGCTGTTCGATGAGGATACGCCCCTGCGTCTGATCGAAACTCTGCGGCCGGACATTCTGGTCAAGGGTGGTGACTATCAACCGGAAACCGTTGTTGGTCGTGCCCAGGTGGAAAGCTGGGGCGGCCGGGTGGCGATTCTACCCTTTGTCGATGGTCGTTCGACCAGCGGTATTGTCGCCAAGGTTCTATGTCAGCACGCCTGAAGTCCAGGCTTTACGTGCGATGAAGGGAGAATAGCGATGTTGATTCCCGTGATCCTTTCCGGTGGTATCGGTGCCCGGCTTTGGCCCGTTTCACGCCAGAGCCAGCCCAAGCCCTTTATGCAGCTGGCCGACGGCGAAAGCCTGATACAGAAAACCTTCACCCGCCTCGAAGCCCTCGGTGACCTGGCCGAGATCCTGGTGGTGACCAACCGCGACCACTACTTCCAGACCCTCGACGCCTATCAGGTGCTGCCGCTGTCGCAGCGCTGTGGCCTGCGTTTTGTGCTTGAACCCTGCGGCCGCAACACGGCCCCGGCCATTGCCCTGGCCGCCCTGCAGGTTGCCGAGCTGTATGGTGACAGCGCTCAGCTGCTGGTGCTGCCGGCAGATCATCTCATCGCCCGCACTGCCGATTTCGCTGCCGCCGTTGCCCTGGCGCGCCAGCTGGCCGCGCGTGACTATCTGGTGACCTTCGGCCTCAAACCCCAGCGGCCCGATACCGGTTTCGGCTACATTGAGGCGGGCGAGCCCTTCTGTGACTGTGCCGCCCCTGCCGGGCTGGAGGCCGCCGCCGTAAGCCGTTTCGCTGAAAAACCCAGCCAGCACAGGGCCGAGGAGTACCTTGCCAGCGGCCGTCATTTATGGAACGCTGGCATCTTCTGCTTCAGTGCCGGCGCCTTGCTGGCCGGCCTGCAACGTTATACGCCGGATCTGTTTGACGCCGTCAGCCTTTGCTGGCAGCAGACCCGTCGTGATATCGAACCGCTGCAGCTGCCGGCGCCCCTGTTCAGCGAGGTGCCTGATATCTCCATCGACTACGCCTTGCTGGAGCGGGCCGACAACGTCGCCGTGATCCGCTGTGATCTTGGCTGGGACGATGTTGGCAGTTGGGATGCGCTGGCAGCGCAACTGCCCGCCGATGCGCAGGGCAACCGGCGCGAGGGTGCGGGCGAGGTGCTGCTGCACGCTAGCCGCAATTGCTATGTGCGCAGCGAGGAGCGCCTGGTCACGGCTGTCGGGGTGGAAAATCTCATTATCATCGACACCGCTGACGCCCTGCTGGTGCTTGATCGGCGTCACTGCCAGGACGTCAAGGTCCTGGTCGATCAGCTCAAACGCCAGGGTCATCCCTGCTACCACAACCATCGCACCGTTCACCGGCCCTGGGGTACCTATACGGTGCTGGAGCAGGGCGAGCGCTTCAAGATCAAACGCATCGTTGTCAAGCCGGCTGCCAGCCTGTCGCTGCAGATGCACTACCACCGCTGCGAGCACTGGGTGGTGGTCAGCGGCACGGCCCGCATCATCAATGGCGACAAGGAAATGCTGCTCTGTACCAATGAATCGACCTATATCCCCGCCGGTCATCGTCACCGGCTGGAAAACCCCGGCCGGGTGCCGCTGGTGATGATTGAGGTGCAAAGCGGCGAATATCTTGAAGAAGACGATATCGTGCGCTTCGACGATGTTTATCAACGTGTCGGAAATACTATTTATGAATCTTGTTAGAGCTCTTTGGCAGTATCGGCAGTTTGTTTTCGGTAGTGTCAAGCGCGAGTTTCAGCTCAAATATCGTAATTCAATGCTTGGTGCGGCCTGGACCCTGTTGCAGCCCCTGGCCATGATTTTAGTCTATGCGCTGATATTTTCGCGGGTAATGCAGGCGCGCCTGCCCGGTGTTGACGGCCCCTTTGCTTATAGTATCTACTTGTGTGCAGGAATCCTGGCCTGGGGAATGTTTGCTGAAATTCTTGGTCGGGCGCAGAATATTTTTCTTGAGCAGGCCGGATTGATCAAAAAAGTCAATTTTCCACGCATGACTCTGCCTTTGATTGTTATTTTTTCGGCATTAGTTAATTTTTTGATTGTTTTTGGGCTTTTTCTGGTTTTTCTGTTGGTGGTTGGACAGTTCCCCGGCTGGGTGATTCTGTCCTTGTTCCCGGTGTTGTTCATCCAGATTCTTGTGGCTATCGGACTGGGCATGATCGCCGGGGTTCTTAATGTTTTTTTTCGTGATGTCGGACAATTGATCGTTATTGTGTTGCAGTTCTGGTTTTGGCTGACACCGATCGTTTATCCCGCAAGTATTTTACCGGCTTCGCTTCGTTCTTTGCTGGCATACAATCCTATGGCAGGGCTGATCGCTGCCTGGCAGGGTGTTCTTGTAACAGCCGTATCGCCACAGTGGTTTTCTTTGCTGTATCCGGCGCTGCTGGGGCTGGTGCTTTGTGCCTTTGGTTTTCATCTGTTCCGGCGCCGATCCGCTGAAATGGTGGATGAATTGTAATGGCGGCCATTCGCGTTGAGAATGTTTCGAAAGCTTACCGCTGCTATGCTGGACGCTGGTCTCGCCTGCTGGAATGGACACTTCCCGTCCTTGGCGCGCGTCACCAACAGGTTTGGGTGGTGCGGGATGTTAGTTTTTCGGTTTGGCCGGGAGAGGCCGTAGGAATTGTCGGCATGAACGGTGCCGGTAAAAGTACGTTGCTCAAGATGATAGCCGGCACCACGGTGCCCACGCATGGACAGATTTTCCTTCGTGGCCGAGTTGCTGCTCTGCTTGAATTGGGACTTGGTTTTCATCCCGATTTCACCGGGCGCCAGAATCTTTATATGGCTGGGCAGCTGATGGGACTTTCCAGTGATTTTATTGATGCCCAGATGCCTGAAATTGAAGCGTTTGCCGAAGTCGGTGATTATCTGGACAAGCCGGTAAGAGTCTATTCGAGCGGCATGCAGATGCGCCTGGCTTTCAGTATTGCAACAGCTCAGCGCCCGGATATCCTGATAGTTGATGAAGCTCTTTCCGTAGGGGATAGTTATTTTCAACATAAAAGTTTCGACCGGATTCGGCAATTTCGCCAGCAAGGAACAACTCTTTTGCTGGTTTCACATGATAAAAGCGCTATCCAGTCGATCTGCGACAGGGCGATTTTGCTCCATGAAGGCAGATTGGCCCTCGAAGGAGAACCCGATGCCGTGCTGGATTACTACAACGCCTTGCTGGCGCAACGGGGAGACTATGAACTCTGGCAGCAACGACAGGAGGGGGTAACCCGAACGTTCTCCGGTACCGGGGAGGCGTGCCTACTGCATGTAGGTTTGCTTGACGAGAACAACCGTCCCCTTGATGTCGTCGCGGTCGGCCAGAGGGTCTGTCTGCGGATTGTTTTTAGAGCGCAGGAAGCACTTCCCGAGGTTGTTCTCGGTTATCAGATCAGGGATCGTCTTGGTCAGGCAGTTTTTGGCACCAATACGGCTTATCTCAATCAGCCGTTGTACCATCTCGCGAAGGATGAAACGGTTGAGTACCGGTTTTATTTTGAGGCGATGCTGGGAGAGGGTTCCTACACGCTTTCCGTGGCGTTACATACCAGCGAAAGCCATGTCATGCATAATTATGCCTGGCATGATATGGCGTTGATGTTTTCGGTGGTCAACTCAAACCAGAAACGTTTTGTCGGTGTGGCCTGGCTGCCGCCGACCATGGAGTGTTTGCGGTAATGGCGGTGGATTTTTACCGGGTATTTGAAGATCGCTACCGGGGTTCCCGGCTGCTTATAAAAGAGCGGCAAAAAATCTATCTTGAATTTGTCGCGCCTCTGAGTCGTTGGCAACGTCCCCTGCGTTTGGTGGATCTGGGTTGCGGTCGCGGAGAATGGCTGGAATTGCTGCGGGAGCAGGGTTTCGAAGCATTGGGGATTGACAGTGATGATCAGATGCTGGCGGCCTGCCGTGAGCGGGGACTGACGGTTGCGACAGAGGATGTTTTGGACTGGCTGGTTCGGCAGAGCGAAAACAGCTGTGACCTAATCAGCGCATTTCATCTGGTGGAGCATCTTGCCGTGGAGCGGGTAGATGAACTCGTCTGCCAGAGCCTGCGTGTACTGCGTCCCGGGGGGCTTTTGTTGCTGGAAACACCAAATCCTGAAAACCTGTTGGTTTCAACCCACCTGTTTTATCTCGATCCGACACATCAGCGGCCATTTTCCCCTCACTTGCTGGCTTTTTTGCCGGAGTTTCATGGATTCGTGCGTACGCGTATTCTGCGACTGCATGGCCAGGAAGCCGATGCTGGTGCCGTCGTTCGGCTGCAGGATGTTTTGGAAGGAGCCAGTCAGGATTACGCTGTGATAGCTCAGAAAGCTGCCGCGACAGGAGTCCTAGAAGCGTTCGATGGGCCTTTTGCCATGGTGGATGGAATTGATACCACCACGCTGGCACAGCGGTATGACCAACAGCATTTCGCCGGTCTTCAGCAGGTGGACGAAGGGATACGGCAAATGCTTGAGCGTGAAGCTCTGTTGCGGCAACGGTTGCAGGCGGTGGAGCAGCAACAGCATTCCTTGCGACTGCAACTGGACCGGCTCTCTGCCCGTCGCAACTGGGGCATTTCTATCCGGTTGCGCGGATTGGCGGGCCATTTACGCCACCGAGCAGGTGCCGGGCTTTGGTTTTTTTTGCGGCGGAGCGAACGGGTTCCCTTCGTCGCTGTCTGGTTCTGGCGAGTAATGGGTCTTAGCCCTCCATTGTTGGCTCATTTGCGCTGTTTTGTTGCCTGCCGAGAACGGAATCGAGAGGTTTCTGTTGCTGCAGGCACCGCGCCCAAGTCAGAGAGGGGTGTTGAAAAAGAACCATTGCTCGATGAGCGACCGTTTCAGCAAGCCGAGGAGGCCATGCCAGCATCATTGTGCTTTCATGATGGTATGAGACAGGCTTATGCCCGGCGGCGCTCAGCCAAGGGAGCCGATGCGTGCGAATCCTGATAGATTTGCAGGCCGCTCAATCCCAGAGTCGTTTTCGGGGGATCGGTCGCTATAGTCTGGCTTTTGTCCGGGCGCTACTGCAGCAAAGAACCCAGCATGAAATCGTTATAGCCTTAAGCGGTCTTTTCCCCGAGACCCTTGATGCGATTCGTCTCTCTTTCGCTGATGTGCTTGCGCCCGAGCGATTACGGGTCTGGTATGCTCCCGGTCCGGTGCGAGAAGCGCAGTCCGTTAATGCCTGGCGTCGTGCTGTGGCGGAATTGACTCGTGAAGCTTTTTTGGCGGAGTTGCAGCCGGATGTTGTCCATGTTTGCAGTCTGTTTGAAGGCTTCTATGACGATCTGGTCAGCAGCGTTGGCTGCTGGGATCGTCAAACCCCGGTATCCATTTCCCTTTATGATCTGATTCCACTGGCAGAGGCGGAGCTTTATCTCAAGCCAGACCCGGCCTATGCTGCGCATTATCAGCGAAAACTGATGTTTGCCCGGCGCGCTTCCTTGTGCCTGGCAATTTCTGAACATACCGCGATGCAAGGACGGGAGCTGCTTGGCCTGGATGCCGAGCGGATTGTTAATGTCTCCGCTGCCGCCGACCGCATTTTCCGGCCCGTTTGTTTGTCTGATGCTGAAAAACAGGGATTATGCCGGAAGTTTGGCCTCGATCGTTCATTTGTTCTGTATACCGGCGGCGGGGATGAACGTAAAAATCTCACCCGCCTGCTGCAGTCTTTTGCCCTGTTGCCTCAAGCGATTCGGGATCGGTATCAGTTGCTTTTAGCAGGAAAGGCCCTCGAGGATCGCATTGAGAGGCTAACCGAGATCGGGCGCGACAATGGTCTTTTGTCTGATCAGCTGCGCTTTGCCGGTTATGTGGATGAAAAGGAGTTGGTAGGACTCTACAACCTCTGTGATCTGTTTGTGTTCCCCTCTTTGCATGAAGGATTTGGGCTGCCGGTTCTCGAGGCGATGGCTTGTGGTGCGCCCGTGATAGCGGCCCAGACAACCAGCCTGCCAGAAGTACTCGACAATCCAGCAGCCCTGTTTGATCCGTCTTGTGTTTTCAGTATGCGGGATAAGCTGTGTCAGGGTTTGACGGATACAGTGTTTCGTGAACAACTCAGAAAGGCAGGATTACAGCGGGCGCGGCAGTTTTCCTGGCAGCGTACAGCGGAAAAAAGCCTTGCGGCCTGGGAAACACTGGTCGAACGCGGCAGGCACAAGGGTCTTGCTTTGGGTGCGACATCACAGCCCAGACCACGCTTGGCCTTTGTTTCTCCCCTGCCGCCGCAACAGACCGGCATAGCCGATTACAGCGCCCGGCTATTGAAGGGGTTGTCACGATACTATGCCATTGAGCTGGTGGTGGCGCAAAAGGATGTCGACCTTCGGGCGATCGGCTGTGATCTGCCGGTGCGAGACGTTGATTGGTTGCTGGAACATGCCGCAGAGATAGATCGAATCGTCTATCAGTTGGGAAACTCTCCGTATCACAGGTATCAACTGCCCCTGTTGCAACAGTTGCCGGGAGTGGTGGTGCTGCACGATGTGTTTCTCAGTGCCCTGATGGCCTGGCGTGAAATTGAGGGACAAGAGAGTAACGCCTGGGTCGAAGCGCTTTACCGTTCGCATGGCTACATAGCCGTACAGCGGCGTTTTCGTGATGCCGAAGGGGCTCGACAGACCTATCCGGCTGGTTTTTCAGCGATTGAGCAAGCCCAGGGGCTGATTGTTCATTCCCGGCATGCGCAGGATCTGGTTCAGCGCTGGTATGGGGCGCAATGGGGACGTCGTTGTTTGCAGGTTCCCCTTGTCTGTGAGCGGCCGGCCGCCATAGAGGAGGAGCGTGCCTCTGCCAAGAAAAGGCTGGGATGCCGGGCAACGGACTTTCTGGTCTGCAGTTTCGGGTTTGTTGCGGCGACCAAACAATGTGACCGGCTTGTGCGCTGTTGGTTAGGCAGCGCCTTGGCTCGCGACCGACGTTGTCATCTTGTTTTCGTTGGTCAGGTTGATCAGGTCTCATATGGCGGTATTTTGCGGCAGCTGATTTCGGCTGCCGGCATGGATGAACATATTCATGTGACCGGTTATGTCGCCACGGAATCTTATCGGGACTATCTTGCCGCTGCTGATCTGGCGGTTCAACTGCGGACGGATTCGCGAGGTGAGACTTCGGCTTCCCTGCTGGATTGTCTGGCGGCGTCCGTTGCCGTGATTGCCAACGCTCATGGTTCCATGGCGGAAATGGATGCGCAAGGACTCTGGTTGCTGGCTGATGAGTTTACCGACCAGCAGTTGGTCGAGGCGTTGGAAACCCTTTGGCGTGACCCTGACAGGCGTCATGAGCTAGCCCGACGTGGCCAGTCAGGCATTGTTGCCCGACACCAGCCTGAACAATGTGCCTGTCACTATGTTGAAGCAATCGAATGGTTTTATTCCCGGCCGTTGCGACCACGGCACGGCTTGCCTGCCGCCATTGCTGCACTGGAGGGGCCTGAGCCGGAAGTGGCTGAAATTCTGACGCTTGCTGCTGCACTTGAGCAGACTTTTATTCCATGTTTGCCCGATTCCTGTCTGTTTCTTGATGTGACTGCTACCTGTAAACAGGATCGCCGGACCGGCATTGAGCGGGTCGTTCGTTCTTTGTTGCTGGTTTTGCTGCAATCACCTCCGCCCGGCTGGCGTGTCGAACCGGTGCGGTTGCTGTGCTGTGAAGGCACTTGGCAGTACTGTGCCGCTCGTCGCTACAGCTTGGAATTGCTGGGCTGCCCGACGACGGCTCTGCCCGATGGGCCTGTTATGCCCGGTCCCGATGATCTTGTCATGACCCTTGACCTGTCGGGCGACGCTCTGGTGCAGGCGGTGCAGTCAGGTTATTATCGCCAGCTCCGTGCGCAGGGAACGCGACTCTATGCCCTGGTTTTCGATTTGCTGCCGGTGCGCAGTCCCCAATGGTTCCCACCGCAGAGTGCGCAGTTGCACCAGTCTTGGCTTGAAGCGATAAGCACCTTTGATGGCGCACTGTGTATTTCCGCAACGGTGGCTGAGGACTTGCGGAACTGGCATGCCGCTGAAAAAAAGACCATCGACCTTGACCAGCCTTACCGCATCGACTGGTTTCATCTCGGGGCAGATCTTGACGCAGGCGTCTCTGGTGAGGGTTGTGCGGTGCAGGTCAGCAGGCTGCGGCAGCGTCTGGCCCGCTGCCCCAGTTTTCTGATGGTTGGAACGGTTGAGCCCCGCAAGGCCTATTTGCAGGCCGTGTCGGCTTTTACCTGTTTGTGGCAGCAAGGGGTCGATGTCAATCTGGTAATTGTTGGTCGGGAAGGCTGGCGCGATCTGCCCGAAGCCTTGCGGCGCGACATCCCGGCGACTGTTCAGTGTCTACGTCAGCATCCCGAAGCAGAACGCCGGCTGTTCTGGTTTGATGATGCCAGTGATGAAACGCTTGAGTGGCTTTATCAGGCGGCGGACTGTCTGCTGGCTGCGTCCTACGATGAAGGCTTTGGTTTGCCCTTGGTAGAAGCGGCATTGCGTGGTTTGCCGGTGCTGGCTCGCGATATTCCTGTCTTTCGTGAGGTTGCCGGTGATTGGGCTTGCTATTTCACTGCCCATGACGGGTGTGCGTTGGCCGGAGTGATCCAGGATTGGCTGGCATCGCAAGACCCGGGGCCGCAGTCTGAGAGCAGGCGGGTCGCGATTCAGACCTGGCAGCAGAGTGCGGGGAATCTCCTGACGTTTTGTGGCATTTTGCGTTCGGAACCTTGCGCACAGAGGGAGCAGGCAGATTGAAAAAAAAGATTCAGGTTGCAGAAAGAACCTTTCAGGTTGAATCGGATGACCAGTATCTGCAGCAGATGTCTGATCCTTTCGATCCGGCGCTGGTGGCTTTGTTATGGGCGTTGGTGCCACGCGATGCTGTCGTGGCCGACATCGGTGCCAATATCGGTTTGACTGTCTTGGCACTCTCGCAGATGGCGCGGGAGGTGCGGGCGTTTGAGCCGAGTCCGACAACCTTTGCTTTTTTGCAGCGCAATCTGGCGTGTTCCGGCGTGGTCAATGTCCATGTGAGCAATATCGGATTTGGCGCTGAATCAGCGCAATCGACGATTACTTTCGCTGCCAATAATCGGTCTGGGGGGTACGTCAGCACAAAGATTCGCCCTGAGAAAGATCATGTGACTGAGAACATAGTGATAGAAGTTTTTGATGTTTATTGTAAAAAAAATAATTTTTTCCCTAGTTTTATTAAAATTGATGTTGAGGGCTTTGAACTTGAGGTTTTATCTGGCGCAAATAAATTTATTGCAGAATACAAGCCAGTTGTTTTTTTTGAAATGAATCATTTTTGTCTTAATGTCTTGCACCGTGTGACGGTTCCAGATTTTATCGACAGCATAAAGAAAATATTTCCTTATCTTTATGCCATTGATCATGATAATTCTTCAATAGTTGATCTCTACGATCAAGAACTTTGTTACCGGGTTATGTATGAACATGTTGTAAACCATCGTTATCCCAACATTGTAGGGTGTTTTGATGCCTCAGTGCGGAATCGTCTTGCCAGCCTTGTTTCTGTGCCCGTAGCACAGGAAGCGCCGCCTTCCTCGTCTTTCCATTGTTTTATCAGCAGTAGGGATGTGTTGCGGGCAGCATGGCGCCGACTGAGGCATTTGTGCTGTTTCTGGAGACCGAAAATTCGCAACCCCGAAGGGATGTTGCAGGTAAGTGCCCTGCCTTCTGCCTGCCTGGCAGGAGAGTTGCTCGAAATTCCGTTGCGGGTATGCAATTCAGGGATGCAAAGTTGGTATGGTGTGGGCAGGTATCCGGTGCGGTTGAGCTATCATTGGCAAGATGATGCCGGAGCCAGCGTTGTCTACGAAGGATTGCGTACCCCTCTGCAGCACGACCGAATTAGTCCAGGTACAGAGGTTACAGAACGGATCCGGGTTCTGGCGCCGGATCAACCGGGAGTCTATACCCTGCAGCTGACCCTGGTGCAGGAGGCCGTTATCTGGTTTGAAAACGGTAGTTTTCGCAGTTGCTTTCACACGATCAACATCCTGCCCAATGATTGAGCCCGGCCGGGAGATTTGCTGCCAGGCTGGGACTGGCGCATCGCGCAGGCTCTGCAACTTGTTGGCTCGGGAATCTCAAAACAGGAAATACCAACACACAAGGAAATATTTTCGCAATGAAAACCGCTGTTATTACCGGTATCACAGGTCAGGATGGTGCCTATCTCGCCCAGTTGCTGCTGGAAAAGGATTATCGGGTCTATGGCGCTTACCGTCGGTCGAGTTCGGTTGCCTTCTGGCGGATCGCCGAACTGGGCATCGCAGACCATCCTCATCTGCATCTGGTTGAGTATGATCTTACCGACCTCTCCGCCAGCATTCGCCTGTTGCAGAACACCCGACCGCAAGAGGTCTACAATCTCGCGGCACAGAGTTTTGTCGGGGTGTCGTTTGATCAACCCCTGACCACGGCTGAAATTACCGGGCTCGGGCCGGTTCACCTGCTGGAGGCGATTCGTATTGTTAATCCGGAAATCCGTTTTTACCAGGCTTCCACCTCGGAGATGTTCGGCAAGGTTCAGGCGATTCCGCAGAATGAATTTACCCCGTTTTATCCGCGAAGTCCTTACGGTGTTGCCAAGCTGTATGCGCACTGGATGACAGTGAATTATCGCGAGAGCTACGGATTGTTCGCTGCCAGCGGAATCCTTTTTAATCATGAATCGCCCTTGCGCGGCAGCGAATTCGTGACCCGGAAGATCACCGCCGCTGTTGCTCGCAGGGCCACAGGACAAGTCGAGGTGCTTGAGCTCGGCAACCTTGATGCCAGACGCGACTGGGGCTATGCCCGCGAATATGTCGAGGGTATGTACCGCATGCTCCAAACGGACCAACCTGATACCTTTGTTCTGGCTACCGGTCGGACGGAAACCGTGCGCGATTTTGTCCGGCTGGCGTTTCAGGCCATCGATATCGACTTGGAATGGCAGGGTGTGGCAGAGCAGGAGGAAGGTCGGGATCGGCGCACGGGGCAGCTCTGCGTACGGGTTAACTCCTGTTTTTATCGCCCCGCCGAGGTTGATCTGCTCATTGGTGATGCCAGCAAGGCCCGCCACGAATTAGACTGGCAGGCGCGAACGACACTTGAGCAGCTTTGCCAGTTGATGGTTGATGCCGACCTGCGCCGCTGCCAGCACAGCGGTCAGCACTGATGTCGTCCAAGCGCCTGCTCATAACGGGTGCCGGTGGTTTTGTCGGTCAGAGGCTGGTGCGATTTTTGCGGCAGCAGGCCTCTTGGAACACCGCTGAACTGCAGTTGTGGGATGCCCATGCCAACGAAGGTGACACCATTAAGGTCGATTTGTGCCAGGCTTCGCTTGTCGACCGGGCGGTTGCTGATTTTTTGCCAACCGCTGTTGTTCATCTGGCGGCCCAATCGCATGTCCCTACGGCCTGGCAGCAGCCGGAACTTACCTGGCAGGTCAACTGTTTCGGTACACTGTCGTTGCTCGAAGCCTTGCGCCGTCATGTTCCCACAGCCGGAGTTCTCTTTGTCGGCACGGCCGAGGTCTATGGTGCTTCCTTTAAAACCGCAGTTCCCCTCGATGAATCCGCGTCGTTGCAGCCACTGAATCCCTATGCGGCCAGTAAGGCGGCTGCCGATCTCATGGCTGGCCAGTATGCTGCCGGCGGATTGCGTATCGTCCGCCTGCGGCCATTCAATCATATCGGTCCGGGGCAACGGGAAGACTTTGTCGCCTCCTCTTTCGCTGCGCAGATTGCCCGCATTGAATGCGGCCTGCAGCCGGGCGTCATCCGGGTCGGAAACCTTCAGGCGCAACGCGATTTTCTTGATGTTGCCGATGTGGTGCGGGCCTATGCCCTGGCCCTGGAACGTCTTGACTGGTTGCCGGCGGGTTTGGTGCTGAATCTGTGTAGTGGTGTGCCTCGTCGCATTGCCGAGATACTGGAATTGCTCTGCCGTCAAACCCGCTGCCCGATTCGCATCGAAACCGATCCTGACCGCCTGCGACCTGTGGACATCCCCCTGGCCTATGGTCGCTGTGACGCCGCGCAGCATTGGCTGGGTTGGGAACCGCAGATACCCTTTACCCACACCCTCAGTTTGCTGCTCGATGATTGGCGTGACCGGGTGCAACGGGACGGCCGATCTGGAAGTGTGTCATGAGGGTGCTTCATGTTTATCGCACCTATTTTCCTGACAGCCAGGGGGGGCTGGAGGAAGCGATACGTCAGCTGTGCCGTGCCACTACTTCTCGGGGCGTACAGAACCGTATTTTTACGTTGAGTCCCTGTCCGCGGCCGGCAGTTCTGCAACGTCCCGAGGCCGAGGTGCATCGTTTTCCCCGAACATGCGAAATCGCATCCTGTGGCATCTCGGTTTCCGCCTTGGCAGGATTCAGAGCGTTGGTGGATTGGGCCGATCTGGTGCACTACCAGTTCCCTTGGCCCTTTGCCGATTTTCTGCATCTGGCGGCTTGCGTGCGCAAGCCGGCGCTGGTTAGCTATCAAGCCGATATTGTACGGCAACAGGGCTGGCTGCGACTTTACCGACCCCTGATGCGGCAGTTTCTTGCCCGTATGGCTGCCGTTGTGGCCACTTCACCCCAGTACGCGGCCAGCAGCCCGGTGCTTTCTGCCATGAGGGATCGGCTCCAGGTGATTCCTCTGGGACTGGATCCGGCCAGCTATCCTGTGCCGAGTGCAGACCGGCAGCAGGAGGTGCTGCGGCGTTTCGGACGGGATTATTTCCTGTTTGTCGGTGTTCTGCGTTATTACAAGGGGCTGTCTTTTCTTCTGGAAGCCGCCCGGCACGCTCCTTTCCAGGTGGTTGTCGCCGGTAGCGGTCCGCTGGAGAGCCTGTTGCATCGACAGGTCCGTGAACTGGGCCTTTCCAATGTTCATTTTGCCGGGCATGTTGATGATGCGACCAAGGTGGCTTTGTTGCAGCAGGCGCGCGCCCTGGTTTTCCCTTCGCATCTGCGCAGCGAAGCTTTTGGCATGGCGCTGCTGGAAGGGGCCCTGTTTGCCAGGCCGCTGATCAGCTGCGAAATCGGATCGGGAATGAGCTATATCAATCAGCATAATCAGACCGGATTGATCGTGCCGCCAGAGGATCCATTTGCGTTACGTCAGGCCATGCTGCAACTGTATCAGGACGAGGTTCTTGCCGCGCGCCTGGGTGCAGGCGCATACCAGCGTTTTCTGCAGTTGTTTACTGCGGAACGCATGGCTGAACAATATCTTCATCTTTATCGCTGGATTCTTGGGTCCTCGCCATAGCGGCAGCTGGCTGCCGTCTCCTTCCTTGACAGCGTTATGCTAATTGTGCCACAGTCTCCCGCTGTCGCCAGAACATTTGTCCTGTAGCCGAAAGGCCCGATTTTATGAAGAGTTTTTTCAAGAAATGGCGTCCCTATCTGATTTTTGGGGCGCTGTTCAGCATGTTTATCAATGCCCTGCAGCTGACCTTTCCCATCTATATGCTGCAGATCTATGATCGCGTGCTGTCGAGTTACAGCATGCCGACGCTTTACGCCATTACACTGGCGGCGATAGTCTCCCTGATAGTGATGGCGGCGCTGGAGTTTGTCCGCTCGCGGCTGCTGGTGCGCTGCGGCGTGGCCATCGATCAGGCGTTGAGTCGCGATGTGCTTGACAGCGTCCTGAAACAGGCGGTCAACAGCACCCCGGCGCAGCAGCAGGCCAGCCTGCGCGATGTCAATGTGTTGCGCAACTTCTTTGGTGGCAACGCCATCTTCACGTTGTTTGACATTCCTTGGACGCCATTGTTTCTTGCGGCCATCTATATCCTGCACCCCCTGCTTGGCCTGGTGGCGACAGGCGGGGCTGTTTTGCTGATTGTTTTTGCGGTAATCAATGAAAAGGTTACCCGCCAGCCGCTGGATGCCGCCAACACCGTCAATGGCTTCTCAGCCAAGTTTGTCGAAGCTGCCCGCCGCAATGCCCAAACCGTCTACAGTATGGGCATGATGCCTGGCGTGACCCAGCGCTGGCAGGAATTTAATGACACCGTAACCAAATTGCAGACCCAGGCCAGCCGTCAGGCCGGCATGGTGCAGTCACTGTCGGGCTGGTTGCGTCAGTCCATGCAGGTGTTTATCTACGGTGTAGGTGCCTGGCTGACGCTGGAGGGGCAGGCTACCGCCGGCTGTATGATTGCTTCGTCGATTGTCATGGGCAAGGCGCTGGCTCCGGTACAAATGGGCATAGGTTCCTGGAAGAGCATGATCGAGGCACGGGGGGCCTGGAAGCGGCTTGATGCGCTATTTTCTCAGCCAAAGCCTGAAGACGGGATGGATTTGCCGGCGCCTCAAGGGGAACTGACCGCCGAACATGCCAGTTTTGCCATTCAAGGCAACGCCATTTTGCGTGACATTCATTTTGTTCTCCCGGCCGGAGAGTCTCTCGGCCTGATCGGTCCGTCCGGTGCTGGCAAAAGCACCCTGTGTCGTCTGCTGCTGGGGCTGTGGCCGGCCAGCGCTGGCAAGGTTCGTCTCGACGGTCATGATATCTATGCCTGGCAGCAGGAAAAACTCGGCCCTTATCTGGGCTATTTGCCGCAGGATATCGAATTGTTCAGTGGCACCATTGCCGAAAACATTGCCCGTCTCGGTACGGTGGATTCCGAGGAGGTCATTCGTGCCGCTCAACAAGCCGGCGTTCACGAATTGATCCTCTCCCTGCCCAAGGGCTATGACACCCGGGTGGGTGAGGGTGGACAGACCCTTTCGGGTGGTCAGCGCCAGCGTATTGGCTTGGCCCGTGCCCTCTATGGCCGGCCGCGTCTGGTCATTCTCGACGAGCCAAACTCCAATCTTGACGATGAAGGTGAGGGGGCGCTTCTTCGGTCGTTCGCCGCATTAAAGGAACAAGGCACGACGTTGGTCGTGGTTTCGCATAAACCAGCGCTGCTGGCCGGTATGGACAAACTGTTGCTGCTCAAGGCCGGGCAGATGTCGCTTTATGGGCCACGCGACGCGGTATTGGCCAAGTTGATGGAAGCCCGCAATGCCCAGCAGGTGGCGGGTTGACGGGCGGGCGCGGTTTTTTGCCATCACTGCCGCTTTGTTTTTCTTATAGCACTCATCCTGCGAAGGTCATTATTCCATGTCCGATTCCGACAATGAAAACCAGCAAGATCATTTAACTCCTGACAAAGCATCGATTCGCTGGTGGCAGCGTCTGCGTAAAAACCGCATCAGCGCCGAGGAATATGCCCAGTTGCAGGACGAGACCACGCCGCCGCCGAGTCTGCCGATTCAGTTCAGTGACAGCCGTCGCATCATCCTCTGGGGGTTGCTGATCATCGGTCTGTTTTTCGGCCTGGGCGGCCTGTGGATCAGCCTGGCCGAGATCAGCGGCGCGGTCATTGCCAATGGCGAGGTGCGTATCGATACCGAGCGTAAAACGGTTCAGCATCTTGAGGGCGGCATCATCCGCGAGATCCTGGTGCGCAACGGCGATGTGGTCGAAGCCGGCCAGCCGTTGATCCTGCTCGACAGCTCGCGGGTGACGGCAGCCACGGATCAACTGCGACTGCAGATCATGGGTGCCAAGCTCGACGAGGTGCGGCTGCAGGCGGAAAAGGAGCTGGCCACGCGGGTTGACTGGCCGGCAGCCATCGAGGGTGTCGCGCCGCAGCAGTATGCCGAACTGCTCGATAGTGTGCAGAAGGTGTTCAGCAGTGGCCGGCAGGCGCTGGAGACTCAGACCGATCTGCTGCGCAAGCAGATTGATCAGCTCAGCGAGCAGGACCGCAGTCTGGCTGCCCGTCAGCAGGCCGAGGAGCAGATCATCGCTGCCTTGCAGGAAGAACTCGATGCCAAGCAGGTGTTGTACGAAAGCCAGTACATTGATAAGACCCATATTCTCAGTTTGCGGCGCGCCATTGCCGAGCATCAGGGCCTCAAGGCCCAGCTGCAGGGCAATCAGGCCGAACTGCGCGAGAAGATCGCTGAGTTCCAGTTGCGTATCAGCGGCCTCGAAACGGATTATCGCCAGCGAGCCAGCAATCGACAGGCCGAGGTGCAGCAGCGGCTGTTCGATCTGCAGCAGCAGCTGTTGCCGCTGCTGGATGCCAGTGCGCGCCTGACGGTAACGGCGCCGGTGGCTGGCGAGGTGGTCGCCTTGCAGGTCCATTCGCGTGGCGGTGTCATCAGCCCGGGTCAGCCGCTGCTGGATATCGTGCCCAAGGACAGTCCGCTGATCGTCGAAAGCCAGATCATGGTCAAGGATATCACCCATCTGTACAAGGGCCAGCCGGCCGATGTGCAGCTGCTGGCCTTCAGTCAACGCACCACGCCCAAGGTCGATGGTAAGGTGGTGTACATCTCTGCCGACCGCTTGCTGCAGAAAACCCCCTATGGCGATCAGCCGGCCTACATCGTTCATATCGAGATTGACAAGCAGATGCTCTACGATAACGATCTGTATCTCACTGCTGGCATGCCGGCGGCGGTGTTTATCCGTACCAAGCCACGCACGGTGCTTGATTACATCATCGAGCCGCTGAAAGAAAACTTCGACCGTGCCCTGCGGGAGAACTGATGGTGGCGCAGGCACAACCAACGAACCGCAGCGAGGTTTCCATGCTGAAACAGTTGATCATCCTGGCCCTTGCCGTGCTGCTGCCGGTGCCGGTTCTGGCGGCGCCGCCGGCGGCCCTGACGGGCAACCTGACGCTGGAGGATTGCATCCAGCAGGGCCTGACCTACAATCCCCAGGTTCACGCCTACGCCCTGGCGATTGATGAAAGTGACCAGGCGGTGCTGGAAGCCTGGGGTGCCTTTCTGCCGACCCTGAGCCTGGGTTACAATGTCAACGATCTGTCCAACAACAGCGACACCGAACGCGATACCGATTATCTCGACCAGAACAGCCAGAGCCTCAATGTGCGGCTGACGCAACCGTTGTTCACCAGCTTTTCCGGTGTGGCCGGTGTCAAACGGGCGCGCCAGTCGCGCGATTATCGCCGCGCCGAGCTCGATTTCATGCGCCAGCAACTGGTGCGGGAAGTCTCTACCAGCTTCTACAGCCATCTGCAGGCCAGCCAGCGCGCCGCCCAGTGGCAGGCTTCCGTCGAACGTTTGCAGCGCCAGAAAGAGATTGCCGCCGCCTGGGTGGCCCAGGAACTGGCGCCGCGCCTGCGCCTGCTCGAAACCGAGGTGGAATTGTCCAATGCCCGTCACGAACTGATTCGCGCGCAATCACAGCAGCAGATCGCCGCCGCCCAGCTGCGCCAGTGGCTGGCCCTCGATGCTCGCGCACCGCTGAACCTGCAGGGCGAGTTCGCGCCCGAGCAGAGCCTGTCGCCCTGTGGTCAGCTCGGTGACTGCCTGCAGTTGGCCCTGCAGCAGCGGCCCGATCTGCAGCTGGCTCAGCTCAGCATCGAGATGGCGCGGCAGGATGCCCACGCCGTCCTGGCACGCAATCTGCCCCAGGCGCAGATCGAAGGCGGCTGGACCGACTACCAGCGCGAATACGATGATCCGCTCTATCCCGAGGACGATCGCGAATATTACAGTGTCAGCCTCAACCTGAGCATGAAACCCTTTCAGGGCGGCCGCAATCTGGCGGCCTGGCGCAAGCAACGTATCGCCGTCGATCGCTACAGCCACCAGCTGGCGGCCACCCGCCACCAGATCACCAGCGACGTTGAAACCCGCTACCAGCAGCTGCAGGAAGCCGGCGCCCGCATCCACACCGCCGAAACCGCCCTTAACGAGGCGCGTGCCGCCTATCAGGTGGCTGAACGTTCGGCCGAGTTGGGCATCGTCTCGCTCGACGATCTGCTCAATGCCGAACTGCGCCTGACCCGCGCCGAAATCAACCTGATCGATTCCCGCGCCGAAGCCGCCCTGGCCCGCGTGCAGCTCGATTACGCCATTGGCACGCCGGTACGCTGATTGTTCGTTGTGATTTCAGGTGTGCCCGACACGTTCGGTCAAGTGCTGCACCAGACCGTTGCTGCCTCGATTTTAGCCCGCCCCTAAAGGCGGGTTTTTTGTTTTTAAAATTAGCCATTTCGCTCATGTGTTAAAAAAAAAGATTAAAGCCACAGATTCTTGTTTGACAGTCGCGTTATTCCTGCTAAAAATCAGCCGATAGTGATTAAAGGGTTTGTAGCCGTCTGTCAGCAGACCTGCCAGTTATTTAGCCTTTGAAAAAGCAGGGGCCTCATCAGGTAGGAAGTCGCGAAAGGATTATTCATTCTTGTAAGCTCTTGTTTTTATTTAAGATAATTTGAAAACGTGATGTAATCAAAACAAGTATAGTTGGTCTTCCCCAAACACAGGAGTTGTCTCATGGCTTTGACCCAGACCCAGGTTTCGCAGTTGTATGTTGCTCTTTTTGGTCGTGCCTCCGAAGGTGAAGGCAACGCCTTCTGGCAGCAGAGCAGTTCGATGCTTTCAGCTGCCAATGCCATGCTGGGAACGGATGCCGCCGCTGAGTATTTTGGTGATACGCTCAATGACAATCAGGCCTTTATCGAGTTTATCTATGCCAATACCCTAGGAAAAACCATCGAGCAGGATCCTGCGGGGATCGCGTTCTGGGTTACTGCGCTGAACACGGGAACGACCAAGGGAGAGGTAGTCACAGCCCTGATCGATGCAGTTTATCAATATGCCGACTCGACGGACCCGCTGACCAAGGCGGCTTACGATCAGTTTGTCAACCGGGTCGAGGTGTCCAATTACGCTGCTGAGAAAATCGCTCAGTTTACCGATGTTTATGAGGATTTTACCAGCATCAACAACGCGGTGACCGCAGAGGGCGCTGAAACCGGCAAGGCTATGGTCGATGCACTGCTGTCGGCGGGCCGCCGCTTTGTCCTGACCCAGAGCGAGTCGGAAGGAACGCCAGCCTCCACGGCGTTGTACTGGGGCTATACTCCCGGCAGCGCCGGCGAGGAAGGGATTCCTGCCGAGGAACTGCTGAACTTTCTTACCAGTATTACCGGTATGGAACTTGCGCAGCTTGGCTTGATTGATGCCGATGGCCAGAGCAGTCTGGCCAACCTGAACTCTCTGGAAATTGATCTGACTGATAACGAACAGGCCGCACTGCTGATGCATTTCGCTGACGGCACCACCCTCAGCGCGGAATGCTGCCTCGGAACCCAGTATTTCAGCTTTCTCAACAATCTGCTGTTTAACGAGAACGGCAAGTCCCGCCTGTTTGAAAAAATCATTGAGGAGGGCACCTCCGCAGCCGCTTTGCCTCTGGTGTTGACGCCGACAGAAAACAACGGCTCCACAGCTGTTTTCGGTTACACCACGCCGGGAGACGATGAAATTCTGGCCGCCAGTCTGGATCTGCTGCATCAGGCCCGTATCGATGGTGGTGGCGGTTATAATAGCCTTCAGGTAACCGCCAATGGCGCTTATGCCCAGCCTGTTGATCTGGTCAATATCCAGGAAATCCGGATTGATAATCAGCCCAACACCACCGCTGGCCAAGCCAGTCTGATCGATCTGAGCAGCGCTTCGCAGTTGCAGCAATTGCTGATCTCTGAAAGTGCTTCTGCGGAACTTGGCGGACTGGTGGTCATCGGCATCCCGGATGACAATGCCGAAATCCCTTTGCAGACGATTCTCCAGGGAGGTTTTAGTGCCGATGTGACGCTGCACTACAGCTCCGTGCTGGGTAGCGGTGTTGCTCTGGTGCTCGACAATGTCGATTTTCAGCCAGGAGCAGACCTGAATGTCGCCCACAATGGCGATACCCTTAATCTGCAGTCCATTGGTGGCGGCAATACCCTGGCCAGCGGTTTTCTGGGTGGCCAGATCAGCACCCTGAACATTACTGGCGATGCGACCCTGTTTATTGCCGGCGATCTGGGCGAAAGTCTGCACCGGGAAAATCCCGTCACCATCGATGCCAGTGCCAACACCGCCGGTGTCAATCTGAATCTCAGTGGTCCCGAAAGCGTAACCTTCCTGGGCTCCCAGGGAGATGACCGCTTCAGTGTTGATACCAGCAGCGCGGTGGCCACGGATGACAACCTTGCCGACAACGACGAGGTTGTGACCATTCAGGCGGGTGCCGGTAACGATGTTTTCGAGGTCACCACCCAAAAGGCCAGCATCAGCCTGGCCGATGGCAACAACAATGTTGAATTGGTCGTCAACCAGGCAGTAATCACTGCGGCCGACGGCAATAATTTTATCGAAGGCTCGGTCAGTAAAAACCTCAATGCCACGTTTGGCGATGGTGCCAATAAAATCCAGCTCGACGGCAGTGGCCTGACCTACAGTATTCTGGTCGGCGCTGGTGACAACAGTATCGCTGTCCGGGCCGATGAAGTGGCCGTCAGTGCCGGTGATGGCGATAACGCCATTGCTGTCACGGCGCAGCAGATCAGTATTACGGCAGGTGCGGGTGACAATGCGATTGAAGTTTCGGGGACAGCTGCAGTGCCCGGCTCCCTCGCCGTCGATGGCGCCCTGCTGGATATCCAGCTGGGCGCGGGCAACAGCAGCATCGAACTCAATGGCGTCACCGCGCTCTCAGGCTCCAGTATCAGCGGTGAGAACATCAGGCTGCTGGTAGAAAATCCCAGCGACCTGCAGGCAGTGGAACTGTCCGGCATTCAGGGCGTCGAGCTGAATTACGACATCAGTTCGTCGATCAACGCCGATGTTGAAAATTACGCCGTAGCTCCGGTTTTGACCCTCACCTCTGACCAGTTTGTCGCTATTGGCGCGGAAAACTTCGACGTTGTGGGTTCCGTATTCAGTACCTATGCTCAGATCAAGATTATCGTCACCGAGTCCACCTCGCTGACGGCCCTGGGCGTTGACAGCCTGCCGCGCAACATCGATCTGCAGCTGGAAATCCAGGATGGCGTTACCCTGGAAATGACCGCTGAGCAACTGCATACCAAGGTCGCTCCTGCGGGTATTGCGTTGGCGCAGGATCATGACACCGATCTGGGCAATGGCAAGGTCGTCATTACCGGGGCAGACGATGCCTTTGATCCGTTCAATACCAGCGATACCGTCAGAACCAATATCGACGGTACCATCTACTATGGCGGCTCCCTGTCCGACGACTTTATGCAGGAGGGCCAGTGGTTCAATGTCAGCTTTACTGCTGGCACCACCTACGATGAAAACGGCAATGAAATCAAGGGCTACGACCGCCCGGTTGATGTGCCGGTACAGACCGTTTTCCGGATCAATACCGGTAGTGGGACGAACAGCGTTACCGACGATGGCGTCACCTCCTGGCACACCAATCTGGAAATCACTGGCGAGCGTGATATTCATTTCACCGGTCCGATCCAACTGGGTCAGCTCCAGGGTGCCTCCGTTAATCCGTTCACCATTGATTTCTCTGAACTGCAGGGCGTTGTCTCGGGTATGACCATCGATCACTTCGAGCAACTGGCCCAGGGTGGAGCGATTTACGGCAACAGCGCCAACGGCTACGAAACCGAGGTTTTGATTCAGCTTGCGGCCGATGTCGCGGACGATGGCCTTGGTTTTGATGAAGCGGATGCCGGCAGTCTCGTTTCCAAAGGTGTAACCCGTTATGTGGTGACACAGATCGACGGCCCGACAGCTCCAGGCAGTACCGGTAACACGGCCACCATCAAGCTGTGTGACAGCACGGAAGATCTGGACGTTATCGCTCTGCGCGGCAATTACAATGACACCTTGGTGGTGCAGGACGCCGCTTGGGGGCTGGCCTTTGAATTGCAAGGGGGTGGCACGGCCAAGGCCGATGGTCCCACCGGAACCGCCAACGTCGGACAACTGGTGGCCAACTACGAATGGCCGGGTGCTGTGGCCGTGGTTGGCCTGACCCACTCGGTTGAGGGCGATGACCGTCCGTTGCTGATTGAAGGTATCCGTATTGAAAATGCCAAAACCCTCAGCCTCGATGCTGAAGGTCCGGCAGTTACTCTCAGGAGTCTGGTGGCCGAGGATGCCACAACGCTCGATATCGATGCCGATGGCGCTGTCAGCATTGAGGGGGTCCTGCCTTCGGGTCTGACGAATATTGATGCCGCCGATGTTGCCGGCACCTTCAATGCCGCCATTGTCAATCCGGCGGCGGATTTCAGTTTTATCGGCTCCACTGGAGGATCCAGCCTGACCTTGGCGGATGTTGTCGCCGGTGAGCAGACCAGCCTTGATGGCGGTATTGGCGGCCTGACCCTGATGATTGCTGACGACGCCAGCCAGGAAAACGATCAGGTTGATCTCAGCGCTGCCAGCCTGGTTTCCATTGCCGCCATCGTCCTTGATGAAGGCGCGACCCTGCAGTTGACCGTAGCCCAGCTGGATGCTCTTGGCGCCGACCGTATTGCTTTGGCCGATGACGCCGCGCAGGCGACCCTGAATCTCTATGGTCTCGATGGCGAAGCCTTCAGCCTGGCAGCGTTTGCTTCCGGCATTGCGGTTTCCGTCATGACCATCGCTTCCGAACCGGTTGTGACCCTTGACCCGGCAACCGATCTCAGCGGTATTGCTACCCTGAACGTTCCGGCTGGAACTGTCCTCAACCTTACAGCGGCCCAGTATCAGCAGCTGACCGATGCCGGTGCCATCCAGGGCGTGGCCGGCACAACGGATTACAGCGTCAACATCACCGGTCTGACCCAGGCCGATGTTGCCGCTGGTTTCGATCTTAGCGGGATCAGTACGACTGCTGTCAGTCTGACTCTGTCTGAAGATGTCAGCCTGTCGGCTGCGGATATGCTGGGCAATGCCAGCATTGTCAACCTTGGAGACGACCTGACCCTGACCCTGGGCGATATCGCCCAGGCGGATGGTCTGACCATCAGCGGCGGCACCGGCAGTGTCCTGGCGTTTACCGATACCGATGCCGGCGCTCTTGCTGCAATTGACGCCGCAGGGTTCAATGTTGCGACCTTGCGCGTGCTGAATGTCCTCATCGATGATTGCGATGTCGAGCAGTTGTTCAGCAACCTGCCGGCCACCGTACAGATACAGGTTTACAACGATCTGGGCTTTGTCGATGGTGTCGATCGCGTCGTGACGCTGGAGGAAGGAACGACGATTCCCGGCTTCACCGCGTTTAACCCGTATACCGATGACAGTGAGATCCTGAACCTGCAGCTTAACCTGCAGGGCGGCACCGAGATTTCCGGTGATCTGAACCTGGCCACGACGGATAAGGCCACCAACCTGATCCCGCAGCACTTCAAAACCCTGACCATTGTTTCCACCGGCACGGCGGAAAATCTGCTCAGCGGCACAACGGCCAACGTCATTAGCGGTGATATCAGCCCGCTGGCGCTGGGCGCGGGCACGGCGGAAAATAATCTCAAGACGGTCGTCATCAATGCCGCCCAGGATTTTATTCTGCGCGGAAGTCTTGTTTTCAATTCCGTCACGGGCAATGACGCGGTTACCGCCAATGACGACGATGCCGCCATCGTCAGTCTGACCGTTACCGGCAGCGGCGATGTTACCCTCGGTGGGGTGGATACCTCCGATGCCGATGTTGTCGGTCTTACCGTCGCCAATACAGGCGTCGGTACCCTGAGCCTGACCCTTGATGGCGCGCAGATTGATGCGACCGATGCCCTCAGCTTCACCGGTGGCAACATCGAATTGACTCTTGTCGGTAATCTCGACCTGGCCGCTGCCAACCTGGCCGCTGTTGAGCAGATCACGCTTTCCACCGGTGCCTCGTTGACGCTCAACCAGGCCCAGTTCAGCGCACTGGCAGGCGATCTGCAGGTTGAAGACGCGGCTCAACTGCACGTTGTCGCCGTCGACAGCACAGCGTTCGATGCAACGACGGTACCTGCCGGACTCAACATTGCCAGCATTACCCTCGCGCCGGGCGCGACCGTTCTCGATGCCGCAACCGATCTGACCGGCGTCGACGAGATCATCGTGCCGCAAGGCAGCAGCCTGACCTTAAGCGCCGCCCAGTATCAGCAACTTGACGGCAGCGGCACCATCAGCGGCGGCGGCACCGTCAACATCACCGGTCTGACCCAGGCCGACATCGACACCGCCGGCGGTTTCGACCTCAGTGGCGTCAGCGCCGTCAACGGCACCTTAAGCCTGGCCGCCGATGCGGATAACGTGCTTCTGCGTGTCAACAGCCTGGCCTACGACCTGACCGATTTGGCCAGTTTCTCCATCGTGCTGGCGGTCGATCAGAGCATCACGCTGTCCAACGAAGCCCAGGCCGACGGCCGCACCATCAATGGCGCAGCGGGCAGCACCGCCGTGCTCGGTTTTGCCGCCACCAGTGATGACCGTCTTGACTTGCATGACTACAGCGTTGCCCGTATCGAGGTGCTTGATCGTCTCATCGAGAATGCCGCCCAGAATGGCACCACCAATGTTGAAGACTTGCTGCTTGGTGTTGATAGCGCCACAGCTGTGCATGTTTTCTCTGTTGGTCAGCTCGCCGTCGATCCGGCAGCCGTTTACGCTACCGAACGTGATTTCACCGTCAACGCCGACACCACCATCGATAACGTCAACCTGGCCTTCAGCCAGATGACCGCCGGGCAGGAGATTTCCCAGCTGACCCTGACCCTCGCCGGCAACGCCATCATCGAGGGCGCCGTTGACATCGCCGCCATCAATCACGGCGTCAACGCCGACGGCCAGCCCTATGATCCGGCCTACTTCCAGACCTTGATCATCAACTCGGCAGGCGAAGCCGCCAACGCCATCGAAGGCGTCATCACCGGCAGCGGTGCCTACGTCAGCGGCGGCGTCGAAAACAACCTGCTGAACGTCGAAATCAACGCCACGCAAGACCTGAGCCTCGCCGGCATCGACTTCAGCTCCCGCACCGACGGCGCCGAGGCCGAACTGACCATCGACACCGCCGCCGGCGTCAGCGTCAGTATTGGCGATCTCGACACCGACGATGACCAAGTCGACGCCCTCAGCGTCACCCACACCGGCGCCGGCAGCCTCGAAATCGGCCTGTCGTCCCTCGCCACCGTCGACGCCAGCGACAACCTGAGCATCACCGGCAGCGCAGAAGGCACCACCATACTGAACATCAGCGGCAGCCTCGATCTGTCCGACGACAGCCTGAGCAACATCGCCGCCGTCAACCTGGCCGACGGCGCCGAGTTGACCCTGAGCCAGACCCAGTACAACGCCATCGGCGGCAGCGCCATCAGCAGCAGCGGCAGCGCCGAGTTGCAGCTGGTTGGCGTCAGCGGCGACATCGACGCCAGCCTCATTGGCAGCGGCGTCAACATCGCCAGCCTCACCCTCAGCGGCAATGTCATTTTTACCTCTGCCACCAATCTGACCGGCGTTGATGAAATCATCGTGCCGCAAGGTAGCAGCCTGACCCTAAGCGCTGCCCAGTTCCAGCAGCTCGACGGCGTCGGCACCCTCAGCGGCGCTGGCACCGTCAACATCACCGGCCTGACCCAGGCCGACATCGATGCCGTTGGTGGCTTCGACCTCAGTGCTATCAGTGCCGTCAACGGCACCCTGAGCCTGGCGGAAGACGTTATCCTGCGCATTGACAGCGTCAACTATGATTTGACCGATCTGGCGAGTTTCTCGATTGTGCTGGCGGCCGATCAGAGCATCACCCTGTCCAACGAGGTTCAGGCCGACGGCCGCGTTATTAACGGTGCCACCGGCAGTGTTGCCGTGCTGGGCTTTGCCGCCACCAGCGATGGTCAGCTCGATGCTTCCGGTTATAGTGTCAGCCGTGTCGAAGTTCTCGACCTGCTCATTGAAAACTCTGCCGCCAATGGCACCACCAATATCGAGAATCTGCTTGATGGCCTTAACCAGGTCGATGTGCATGTTTTCTCTGTTGGTCAACTCGCTGTCGATCCGGCAGCGATTACCACCACGATTCGCAGTTTCACCGTCAACGCCGATACCACCATTGACAACGTCAACCTGGCGTTCAGCCAACTGAGCGCTGGTCATGAAATCTCGCAGCTGACCCTCAATCTTGCCGGTAACGCCGTCATTGAGGGCGCAGTAGACATCGCCGCCATCAACCACGGCGTCAACGCCGACGGCCAGCCCTATAACCCGGCCTATTTCCAGAAGCTGATCATCAATTCCAGCGGTGACGAAGCCAACGCCATTGAAGACGTCATCACCGGCAGTGGCGTCTATGTCAGTGACGGCGTTGAAAACAACCTGCTCGAAATCGAAATCTATGCCACGCAGGATCTGAGCCTCGCCGGCATCGACTTCAGTTCCCGTGCCGACGGCGCCGAGGCCGAACTGATCATCGACACCGCCGCCGGCGTCAGCGTCACCATTGGCGATCTCGACACCGACGATGACGAAGTTGACGCTCTCAGCGTCACCCACACCGGCGCCGGCAGCCTTGAAATCGGCCTGTCGTCCCTCGCCACCGTCGACGCCAGCGACCACCTCAGCATCACCGGCAGCGCCACCGGCACCACCATACTGAACCTCAGCGGCAGCCTCAATCTGTCCGACGACAGCCTGAGCAACATTGACGCTGTGGTTCTCAATGAGGGCGCTGAACTGACCCTGACCCAGGGCCAGTACAACGCCATTGGCGGCGCCGATTTCAGCCTGCAGGGGGCCGCAGCCGATCTGCACCTGCTCTCTGTGGTTAGCGGTGTCTTTGACGCCAGCCTCTTGGCACCTGGTATCAATGTGGCCAGTCTTACCATCCAGGGGAATCTGACCTTCTCTGCCGCCAGCGATTTTACCGGCGTCGACGAAATCATCGTGCCGCAAGGCTCAAGCCTGACCATCAGCGCTGCCCAGTTCCAGCAACTCGAAGGTGCTGGCACCATCAGCGGCGGCGGTATGGTCAACATCACCGGCCTGACCCAGGCCGATATCGACGCCGAAGGCGGGTTTAATTTGACCGGCATTGAAGCGGGAGCGATCACACTCACCTTAAGTGAAGATGTGAATCTTGCTGATAACAGTCTTCTGGGTGATTTGAGTAATCTTGAGGTTTATGTTGCAACAGATCAAACGTTGGGTCTTGATAATGCTTCCCAGGCCGATGGTCTGGTGGTGAACGGTCCTGTCGGTTCCACGGTAGTCTTTATGTTCGATGACGTTGTTAAGGGTTACGTCGATTATATCGACGCGTCCGGTTACAATATCGATACCCTCAAGGCACTGAACACCTTCGTCGACGGCCGCAATATCGAACAGATATTGCAGGATCTGGATAGTGAAATCACACTCAGCCTGTATCATTCACCGGAAAGTCTCGGCTTTGTCAGTTCCACCGATCGAATCCTGGTTGTCGAGCCAGGCGTCACGGTGCCGGGCTTTGTCGTGGTGAACGATCTGGGAGGGGACACGGCGGTGCGTAATCTTGCCATTACCCTGCAGGGTGGTGCGGAAATCGACGGCAGCGTCTACCTTTCTACTGTTGAAGCAAGTGATGGTCTGATCCCTCAATACTTCCAGAAGCTTTCCATTTTGTCTTCGGGAACCGCTGCCAACCGGATCGATGGGGATATTACTGCGCAACCTGGTCCGGATGCCGGCATGATCGAGAATAATCTGCGCGATGTTTTCATTATTGCAGAACAGAATTTGGTCATCGATGGGGATATCGTGTTCAGCTCTGTTGATGCTGAGGACTTTCCAACGGCAGCACTGGTGATTATCGGTACGGAGAATATTACCATCCAGCAGCTCGACATTTCCGATGATGAACTGACGAGCTTTACCATTGACCACCAGGGTAGCGGCTCCCTGACACTGACCGGTTCCTCGCCCTCGCTGTTCGATGGAGATTCGGATGGTACCTACACTACCGATACCGTCGGCAATCTGGAAACCCTCACGCTCAAGGGGACAGGCAATATCGATCTGGGAACCGAGGACGGTGGTTGGGGCATTACGGCCAGCGGTTTGTCGGTGCTCAATGCTGCCGCTCTTTCCGGCAACCTGAATCTGGGCGAAATCCGCGATATTGACTCGGCTGATTTCATCTTTACCGCTGGCACCGGAGTCACCACGCTGAAACTTGTCGGTGACAGCCTGGATACAAGCGTTGACCAGAACGGCTGGACCTTCAATTTTGCCACTGCCGCGGCGGGCAGCGTTCTTGAACTGGGCGCTACCGACTGGCTGGGCGGCAAACTTAACATTGATCTTGGCGCCAATACCCAATTACGGATCACGGCCGATACCGACCTGAGTGATCTGCTTCTGACGCTGGCGGGTTCCGGTACTCCGGCAGATAACCAGATCATTGTGGAAGACGATGTCATCCTTACGCTGACCGCTGCCCAGGCCGATGCAATCAATGATGCGGGTCTGACCCTCATCGGTGAAAACGGTATGGATTCGACGGCAGTTGTCAATATTGTCGAACTCGGTACCGCAGAGTACGATTTCAGCCACATCCAGGCGGATATCGCTGGTACCGCCACCCTGGCCGACACCGATGTCACGCTTGATGCAAACACCGATCTGGGTGCGTTCTCCATCACGCTGACGGCCCAAAGTATCGATAATGACGATCTCTCCGGCCAGACCATCCGCTTCCAGACTCAGGAACAGGCCGAGCGGGCTGTTCTTGTTGTGGGCGCTGAAGGCGACAGCGACAGCACCAACAGCACCAATGTGGTCTGGCTGTTCGAATCCGTTGCAGACAAGGTGGAAACCGTAGACTATGCCGACAACCTCGGTCGGTTGTGGATCAATCCGGTACTGGCAGCTTTGGGCAGCATTGAGGATCTCTACACCACGCTGCCCGAAAGCATCGTTCGAGTCGAGTTTTCCAGCCTGACCCAGTTGGATATTTTGTTGCTTTCCTCCGAGGTACACCGCACGGTCGAGTTTGTGGCCTTTACCGATCTGGCAACCAGCGGTGTGGTGTTCAGCGACAGTGATCTGGGCGAACACCTCGAAACCCTGACCCTGCGTCTGGGCGGCGAGGTTGCGTTGGGTGATCTGGAACTGGGTAATACCACGGATGGCACTTATGACCCTGCCGCGATCAGTTTCGAAGGGCTCACCATCGAGTCGCGCCGGGCGCTGCACACCGATAACCCGTTGGCCAGTGAGCAGTATGTCAATGACAATGATGGCACGGACGAAACCGGCGAACATCAGCAGCCAGCCAACCTCAATACCATTGGCGGCATCAGTATTAACGATTCCGGGTCAGCAACCTTCGATCTGCTCGATGTCACCCTTGATACCGGTGCGCTCTCCGTCGAGGGTGATGGTTCTCTTGGCGCCGGCGCCGATCTGACGGTCGGCACCATCACCTTTGATGCCGATGGGTCCGACTCTGCCGCCACCCTCACCGTGCGCGGTGCCAATACCACCACCATCGCTTCGCTGGATACCTCCGATCCTGAGATCATCAGCCTTAGCATCGTCAATGAAGGGCCGGGCACACTGACCATCACTGGCGCCAGCCCGGCGGCTTCGGTCGATAATGCCACCTTGGCAACCCTCTCCGGCACCGAGACTCTGTCTATCGACGCCACCGGCGATGTAATCCTGGGCACCGCAGGTGTTTTGACCAAACCCGGCGTCGCCAGCAATGAACTGAGCCTGATCGACGTTGACGGCAGCGGCGATGTCGATCTGGGCGTGCTGGCCCAGCTTGATAGTCTTGCTTTCACCCTCGATGCCACTGGCAACAGCGGCAGTGTCAGCGCTGTTCTGATGGATGACGACAGTGCCTACACGCTGGAAATTTCCGAAAATGGCGCTTGGCTGTTCGATAATTCCGGTTCTACCGGCGTGTTGAACATCACCCTGGATGACAGCATCACCTTGGGCGAGGGAACCCTCAGCTTCAATAACGTCGCTCTGACCCTCACTGGCGCCATCGACTTCACCACCCTTGCCGAACTGAGCCTGACCGATACCACCATTGAGGTTCCGGCCGGCTCCAGCCTGACCCTTCTGGCCGAGGATGCCAGTGGCCTGACCGTTACTGGTGCTGGCGGTGTTGTGATTGAACACCTCGAGTTGACCCCGGACGCTGATCTGTCCGGCATTATGACCAGCGATGGCGACACTGGCACCGTTGTTGCCGAAGTCAGCACCGTAAATGGTACGCCGGTAGTGTTTACCGGTGACTTGGGTGTGGCTACCGTCCAGATTGCCGGTGATGGTATCTTCGATATCACCGAAGGGGAGGTTGGCGATGCGGTCTTCGAAGTCGGTGCCGGTACAACCCTGATCCTCACCGCTGATCAGGCCGATGACCATGAAGCTACAGGTGCTGGCACGACTGAAGTTGAAGATCTCGGTCAAGTCGCCGATGCGGCGGATTCCGATATCGATCTGTCCGGTATTGCCACAGCCAACGTTTCTATCGCGGTGGATTCCGTCGTCACCCTCAATAGCGACGCAGACCTGGGTGCCGCCGGTGCAACCCGCGTCATCACGGTCGGCCTTGATGCGGTGCTGCAGTCCGCTGCTTCCGTCATCGATGGCCAGTATATCGATGGCGCCGGTACCCTGTTGCTGGATGATGAGAATGATAACGGCAATGACGATGTGGCGCCGGCGGATACGGCGATAACCGCTGATCTGACCTATGTGGATGTACTCAATATCACTCTGGTTGAAAGTGCTGTAGCCGGTGCTATTATCTTCCCCGCACTCTATGGAACGGCACCCGCAGCAGTGCAGACCGTTACACTGACCGCGGTGCAGGCCAATGGCCAGGATATCGAAGGTGCTACTGCTGTTGAAGGCGCCGTCGTAGTGAATAATCTTGGAGAGGAATTCACTGATCTTTCCGGTATTGGTGATGGTACTGGCGTTGGTGTCTTGATCGCCTATGTGCCGGAAACTGCTGAGCTGGATGCCGCTACCGATCTTGGAACCTTTGATGTTGTACTACAGGACGATGCCACCACCTCGGTGGCTCTGACCCTCACAGCGGCACAGGCCACTGGCCTGTCCATTACGGATTCCGCAGATAACGGTGCCGTCCATGTGACTGCCCTCGAACTCACTCTGGGTGCAGACCTGTCTGCAGTTGTAGCTGCTACGGAAACGGCCACCATTGATATCGAAGGTAGCGTAACCTTTACCGGCAATCTCGGCAGCAATATGGAAGTCCATGTGACGGATTCCGATACTGGCACAGCTGATTCACTGACCATTGATGCTGCAGCCGATTTTGTTTCCGGCTCAACCATCTTCAACCTGGACAGCAACGGCGTTGAGCTGATCCTTGATGCCGATGATGCCCATCTGCTGACCGTTAATGATAACGCCGATGCTACTGCGGTAACCGTCAATGGCATTGATGGGGATCTTTTTGATCTCAGTGATATAGCCGCCGACACGCTGACCGCTAATGTACCAGCCACTGTGACGCTGGATACTGATTCTGATTTCGGTGATTTTGCTGTAGTCTTAGCAGAGGGTGTCGCGCTGACTCTTACGACGGCCCAGCTGCTTGATACAGGCGAAGAAGACTTCTCCGGCACCAATCCTGGCGACGAAACCCTCATTGTTACCGGCTACAACGGTGAAGATATCCAGACCGATGAGCTGGGGCCGGATGTCACCATTGCCCAGCTTCTGGTCGAGGATACCGATGGCATCGTGCAGATCGATACCAACGCCGATCTTTCGGATATTCAGGACATTGTTATTCCAGCCGACACCACCCTGGTCATGACAGCGGATCAGTTCCAGCAATTGCCGACAGGTGTGGTCAGCGGCGCCGGTACCCTCAACCTGACCCATTTCGATAACGACAATGCTGATATCGATCTCAGCACAGTCGTCGCCAACGCCGGCACCATTACCCTGGATGCCACAGTCGCCAGCGTCGTTCTCGATCCGACTGCCGTGCTCGACGCCAGCACCACGGCCTTCAGCCTCGTTTTCTCGGCCGATGAGCAGAACTTGACCCTCTCCAGCGAAACCCAGGCCGATGGCCGTGGCCTGGCTGGCGGCAGCTTTGACGCTACCGTTCTGACCCTTGGTTTCACCCATGCCGATGCAACGGATGGCGATGCGGTGCTTGATGCCAGCGGTTTCGATGTTGAAAATATCTGGCTCGTCAGCGAATATCTCTACAACGAATTCAGTCTGTCCAACCTGCCGGCCAACATTGAGGAGATTCTGGACGGTCTGCGTGATCAGGCCAGCAATGGCGACCCGTTGGTGATTACCCTCAAGGATGCCGCAACCCTGCTGTTGGAGGGCTATGCCGATCCTGCCGCACTGGATACAACCGACCGCTTCATTGTCATCGACGAAGACACTACCGTCGATGCCTCCCTGGCCTTCATGGAACTGGCGGCGGCTCAGGAGGTCAGCAGCCTGACCCTCACCCTGCAAGGCGGCTCCGTCCTGACCGGCAACCTGGAATTGCCGCAGGATAAAGATCCGCTGGATACCCTGGTCGATAGCGGTAAACTGCCCGGTTTGTTCAAAACCTTGACCATCAATTCCGAGGGTTCCGGCAGCGATCCGAATGTCATCAGCGGCAGCATCTTTGCCGACGATGAAACCGATGGCGCCCTCAGCGAGTCTCGTGCTGAAACCTGGCAATTGACGATTACCCTGAGCGCGTCGCCGCTGGCCACCGAAGAGTCCATTGCTTTTGACGGAGCTTTCATTGTTTTGGATGCGGGTGATACCGCTGCGGATATCGCTGCTAAATTGGAGTCGGCAAGTTACGACAACTGGACTGCGGAGGACGTAGGCGGTGGGGTAGTCGAGTTTACCTATAAGATTGCTGGTGACTACGATGATTCAGTAGATGGTGGAGCAGACGACTTGGGTGATTTGACAGTCGTCAGTGCCGCAACTGCTGCTATTAACGAGATGAATCTCAGTGGTGGACTGGTTGTTGGAGACTTCGTATTTAACAATACTGTCGACGGCACTCTGGTCGCTGAAGAAAACAATCTCTACAACATCATCATCAATGCCGATCACGATCTGGTCATCACCGGCGAGTTGGAGCTGAGTTATCTCACCCGCTCCAATGTGCTGCACGATGAAACCGTGGTGGCCACTATCACGGTCAATGGCGATGCCGATGTCACCATTGGCTCGGTCAATTCCGATGATGAACATATCACCGGGGTAACCCTGGTGCACAATGGCACCGGTACCGTCACCGCGCCCGGCACCAGCCCCGGCGCGGCCTTGGGCGATACCGAAACCCTCACCATCAACACCATGGGTACGGTGCTGCTGGGCACCGCCGGTGATGACACCAAGCCGGGTGTTTCCGGCGCCGAGTTGAGCGCTATCAACATCAACACCGATGGCACCTCCACCGGCACCGTCAATCTGGGGGTCATCGACGCTATCGATGGTACCAGCTTCATCCTGACCGCTGGTGGTGGCCAGGTCTACCTGCAACTGGGTTATCCGGCTAACGGCCAGCCCGGCGGCCCCACCCTGGCAGAAGGTGGCTCCTGGTCCTTCATTGGTACGGGCGATAATCTTCACCTGACCATTACCGATGGTGTTGTTTTCCAAGGTGGTAGTCTCCTCCTGGAAAATGTCGATCTGACCATCGAGGGAGATGTTGATTTTTCAGCTCTGGATGATTTCGACTTCAGCGCCCTGGGCGTCATCGAAATCACCGAGGGCAACAGCCTCATCCTCACCTGCGCCCAGGCCGACGGTCTGTCCATCACCGGGGCGGGAACGCTGTATCTGATAGACCAGGAAGACAATGACCATGACTTCAGCGGTCTGGCGGTGGAGAATATTAATCTGTCCGGTATTACAGGTGCTGAGGAAAGTGCTGTTACTAACGCCGGAGATGTCGTGCTGGATCTTCACGGACACGATGGCATCGACTTCACCGTCACCGGTTCCACTTTTGCCGATATCATCACCACCGCTGACGGTGCGGACAATATCACTGGCGGAGCCGGTGACGATATTATCGATGGCGGAGCCGGCGCCGACACCATTGATGGCGGAACAAGTGAAAACGGCAATCGGATTATCTACGATGCGAATGATGAGGAAGTGGATGGTGGCGATGGCACATCTGACATCCTCGATGCCTCCGGCGCACTTGCCGGTGTCACCATCGATCTGTCCGATGGCTCTGATGCCTTTAGTGCTTTCGAAAACATCATCGGCAGTGACTACGCCGATAGCCTGACAGGCGATGCCTCGGACAACAACATCCAGGCCGGAGGCGGCGACGATCTGATCACTGCGGGTTCGGGTGATGATACCATCGCTGCCGGCAGTGGCGACGACACCATCATCATGGGTGCCAACCTCACGTCTCTTGACACCATCGATGGCGGCGCCGGCTATGATGAGTTAACCTTTACCTATGCAAGCGCAGACAGCGGCGATGACGATGCCCTTGATCAGGTCACCAATGTTGAATTGATTACCCTGGGTGACCCGGGTTCGGGAGCGACCTACATCACTACGCTCGATGATCTGGTTGCCGCCGGGGCGACCCTCGAAGTCGATGCCTCGGCATTCAGTGCCACTAGTGGTCTGTTCTTTAACGGCAGCGCGGAAACCGACGGCCGTTTCATCATCACCGGCGGCGCTGGCGACGACACTCTTATCGGTGGTGACGGCGACGATATCTTCACCGGCGGAGATTCACTCAACATTGCGACGGATTATTACACCGGCGGTGCCGGCAACGACACCTTCAACGTCGATCTCGGCCATGACCATATCTACGACCTGTCCGGCAATGACGTGCTGGTGGTCAGCGCCGGGGCCTTCGCAACGGCGGACGTGACGGCCGATTTCACCGCCACCAGCGCCACCCGCAATGACAGCGTTATTACAGAAGCGGGCAACCCCTTAATTGGTATGCCGGCTGCCTGGCTGGAGGTTGGCAATGGGGTAGACGTCGACCTCTCGGCCGTGACTGAAGGCACCTATGGTTTCGTTGTTGCTGCCGGAGGCGTTTTTGGCGAGGGCAATCTGCTCGCTTCGACCCTCATCGGTTCCGCCTTTGACGACTGGCTCATCGGCGGCGAGGATGATGATGTGCTCACCGGCGGTGCCGGCGATGATCTGCTCTTTGGCGGCAGCGGCGAAGATACCTTCAATGTCGATGCCGGCAGCGATATCATCGATGACCTGGGTAATGCTTTAGTCGGTGCCGACGTGCTGGTGGTTTCGGCCGGCGCGACGGCCAATGCCACGGTGAGCGATGACTTTAACGCCACCGCGGCTACCCGCAACGACGGTGTCGCCATCCTGACGGTTGACGAGGATGTCGATGTCGATCTGTCCGCCGTGGTCAACGGCGCCAACGGTTTCACCCTCGATGCCAGTGCCAATACCGCGGCTTCGGTGCTGGTGGGCTCTGCCCTTGATGACACCCTTCTGGGTGGCGATGGCGCCGATACCCTCACTGGCGGCGCCGGTATCGATTCGCTTAACGGTGGCGAAGGGGCGGACCTCCTGTTGATCACCGCCACCAGCGATGATGCCGTGGGCGAAACCTACGATGGCGGTGATGCGGCTTCCACCGATACCCTGCGCATTACCGGCATCACCAGCGTCGATCTGTCGGATGACACCATTGCCAACATCGAGGTGCTCGACCTGACCACGGATACCAACGGTCAGACGGTCATCCTCACGGATGATCAGCGTCAGCTGCTCACCACGGTGCTGGCGACCATGGATGACAAAATCACCTGGCAGGCCGACGCCATCGCCGATGAGATTGCGGCGACCGATGCCCAGGATACCTTCGAGATGACATTGGACGACAGCTATTCCTACGCCTACGCCATCATTACCGACATGGCGGTGGACGACCGGGTCAGCCTCAACATCCTCGATGGCGCCGCTCCGCAGCTGTATTATGAAGTCGAAAGCGGCGCGGTCGATGAGGCTGGTAAATGGCATTGGGAGGATGCGACCAATACCCTTACCTACTGGAACAGCTTTACGGGAAGCAGCGCCACGGTGCTGCTGGCCGGTGTCGCCGATGTCGAGGTGGCCAGCCCCGGCCTGTTTGTGGTGACGGCCCTTGATGTGCCGGATACAACCGACCCCACGGCCTCGAACTTCACCGCCACGGCCACCACGGTCGGCGCCACTTCGGACGAGGATGGCTGGCTGGGCCTGTACCAGACCGCAACCTATGATCTGATCGCTTCAACCAGCATCACCGGCATGGCTGCCGCCACTCCGACAACCCTGACGGTTGCCGCCCAGTCCGCTCCCACCTATGCCACCCTGCGGGTGTCGGACCTGGCCGGTAATTTCGATGATGTCAACACCCACAGTGTCATCCTTGGCACCGGTTCGAACGACAATGCCGGTTCGGCCCTTGCCGGTACGGCCGCGGACGACTATATCTACGGCTTTGGCGGTGCTGATGTGATGGATGGTGCCAGTGGCGATGACGACCTGTTCGGCGGCGCCGGCAACGACATTCTCGAAGGCGGCAGCGGCGACGATACCCTTGATGGCGGTGAAGGTGCGGATGTCCTCTGGGGTGGTGCCGGTGCTGATAGCATGACGGGCGCTGGGGAAACCGTTGATGCCGTCGATCAACTGATCGTGGTGGGTGATCTCAGCACGGCGGATGTTACGAAACTGGCTACCATCAACAGTACCCTGACGACCCTGCTGGGCTATAACCCTGGGCTTGATAATAGCTACACCACCAGCGATGTTGCTACCGGCGGTAGCCTGACCTTCGATGCCAGCGGCAACGATGAACTGCATGCCTTCGGTACCGTAGACCTCAGCGGTGTCACCATTACCGGCAGCTATAGCGCGTTTACCTACTCAACCCTGACCCTGACGCAGGATCAACTGGCGCAGATGACCTCTCTGACCCTGATGGGCAGTTCAGCGCATAACCTCGTCATCACCAATGCAGCGGGAGAACCCTTGACGGACGCGGCTCAGCAGGCGGCCTTCAGCGCCTGGCTCGAGGATGTCGGGCTGCTGGTTGCGGCCGATCCGGCGCAACCGCAACTGATCGTGGGTGGGGCCGAAACGGATTACAATTATTACTTCGGCACTTCAGGCGAGGATGTGCTGACAGGGCAGGAGGCTGAAGCCAACTACATCTACGGTTTTGGTGATGCTGACACCCTCACCGGTGGCGATGTGGCCGATGAAATCTACGCCGGTGAGGGGGGTGACACCATCATCACCGGTGCCGGCGCGGATTACGTCGATCTTGGCAGTGATGAGGATAACGATATCGTTCGGTATAGCGTTACGGACGCAGCAGGGTGGCAGACCGCAGCGGATTCTCCCGCCTATGGCGCCGATACCGGCTACGATACCCTGGTGAATTTTGTTACAAATAATGATGTCATTGATTTCCGGAACCTTCTCTTTACGGGCTCTCGTGACCTCGATGGCACCGTACAGTCGGCTACTGCGGCCAACCTTGATGCCAATGCTGCCATTGCCAATACCGCCGGCTTGCTGGTGGTGAACAATTCGACAGTCACCACCACGGGTGATCTGACGGACAATATTGCCGTTGCCCTGGCTTCAGCCTTCGACCTGTCTTCGCTGGCCGATAGCGAGGAAATGCTGTTCAGCGTCAAGGCCGCTGACATGGATGACGACGAAAGTACCGATCAATACTGGTTCGGTATCTTCCACAATGTAGGGACAGACGATGCTGATCTGGGCAACGAAATTCAGGTTGTCGGTCTGGTAACCGGATTTTCAATTGATTACGACAATTTCTCTGCGACAGCCATGCCTGACTAATTTTACTTAATAAGATTCCCTGCCTTTCAGCAGGGGTAAAGCGGCCCGGCTTCCAGCGAAGCCGGGCCGTTCTTTTCATCAATAACCTGAACCAGCCATCGCAACCATTGTGGGAGCGGCTTGCAGCCGCGATTGTTTTTTTTTGTATTGTTTATGTGGCAGCGGTTTTAATCGCGATATTCCCTGCACTTGCCATCGCGGCTGCAAGCCGCTCCCACAGGGCCAGAATCACCAGCCCAGGTGGTTTTAGCAGCAGTGGTTTTTCATGGTTGTGGTGGCACTTTGCAACTGCGACAATCCTTGCACCAGCCCATGGCAATCAGTTGTAGGAGCGGTTTGTAACCGCGATATTCCCTGCACTTGCCATCGCGGCTGCAAGTCGCTCCCACAGGGGTAGGGCCACCAGCACCG
>NZ_FNAQ01000007.1:84355-105035 GCF_900101955.1 Desulfuromonas thiophila
GCCAGCCAGGGCCGCGAGGTGCTGCGCGATCTGTACACCACCATCAAGGACAGCGACGAACACGTCAAATTCGCCTTTCTCACCGGCGTCAGCAAATTCAGCAAGGTGTCGGTATTCAGCGGCCTCAACAACCTCAAAGACATCAGCCTCAACCCGACCTACGCCACCCTGTGCGGCTACACCCAGCACGACCTCGAAACCACCTTCGCCGCCCACCTGCAAGGCGCCGACATGGCCCAGGTGCGCCAGTGGTACAACGGCTACAACTTCCTCGGCGAACGGGTTTACAACCCCTTCGACATCCTGCTGTTCAGCAAAAACGACCAGCGCTTCAAAAACTACTGGTTCGCCACCGGCACGCCCACCTTTTTGATCAAGCTGATCCGCCAGAACAACTTCTACCTGCCCCAGCTAGACCGGCTGGAGGTCAGCGAAGGACTGATCGACAGCTTCGATATCGACAACCTTCAGCTGGTTCCCCTGCTGTTCCAGACCGGCTATCTCAGCATCAAGAGCGTGCAGCCCTCCTTGCGCGGCGGGCAACTGTTCCGGCTGGGCTTCCCCAACCGGGAGGTGCTGCTATCCTTCACCGATGTGCTGATCCACTTTCTCACCGAGCACCAGAGCGAACGCATCCGCTTTCAGGAACAGCTGTACGCCCTCTTGCAGGCGGGTGACATGGCGCAACTACGCGACTGCCTCAAGGCCCTGTTCGCCGCCATTCCCTACAACAACTACGTCAACAACACCATCAGCAGCTATGAAGGCTACTACGCCAGCGTCATCTACGCCTATCTGGCCAGCCTGGGGCTCGACCTCACCGCCGAGGATGTCACCAGCAAAGGCCGCATCGACCTGAGCCTGCGGCTCGACAACGCCATCTATCTCATCGAATTCAAGGTCGATGGTGGCGGCAAGGCCCTGGAGCAGATCAGGCAGCGCAACTATCAGCAGAAATATCAGGGCCAGGGTAAGCCCATTTACCTGATCGGCATCGACTTCGACAGCGCTGAACGCAACCTGACCGCGTTCGACTGGGAGCAGTGGGGCTGAGTGACGCTCCCACAAGGGAAGCTATCAGCCAAGGAGTAGGCTGTGGGAGCGGTTTTTAACCGCGATAGGTTTAGCTTTGATCTTGCATTTGTCGGAGCGCTTTGCAACCGCGCTATGCCTTGCGCCACCCATCCCCGCTGCAAGCCGCTCCCGCAGGGCGAAGCCAACCCGCCAAGGAGTAAGTTGCAGGAGCAGTTTTCAACCGCGATTATCTCACCATTAAAGGTTGCTCCGATGTTCCGAAACCATCAGCCAGCTGATCTCATTGCACAACTGGCGACTCGTGCGCAAACGGATGTGGGCGCGCCGCTGGCCTGGCTGGAGTCGCATCTTAACGACAAGGCACTGCTGTCGGCTCTGGAGCAGGCCCGCCCGGACGATGCCTTTGTTCTGGCGCTGCGCGGCTATCGCTGCCTGGTCGCAGGCAACCTTCCGGCTGCCGCTGCTGATCTGGCGAGTCTGCAACGGCAGTCGGATGGGCTGAAACTGCTGCCCTTGTTGCAGGGGCTGTTTCAGGCGGCCGTGCAGAAGCCTCAGAAGGCGCTGTCCTGTTTGGTGCAGGCGGTCAACCAGCATCCTCGCAGTCTGTTTGTCTGGCAGAAGTTGCTCCAGACCAGTCTTGTCACCGGCCATATCGAACAGGGGTTGCACTGGTACGCCAGCGCCATCGGCAGGACGTGTTGGACAGACACCGCCCGCTTCAGTCTGATGGAATATGGCAGTGCCCTCTGTGATCAGGCTTTTGCCTTTGATCGCGCTGTTGCCATCCGCCGCGAAGCCCTGGCGTTGCGGTTGCAGATGCCGCTGCTGCCGGCGCTGGCAGCGCCGGCCTTCGTGGCCGCTCAGGCTGGCCAGGCATTGGCGGATATTGTCAATCAGCTGGAAGGGCAGGGGTTGCGGCCTTTCCCCACGGCAGGTACGTTGCTCGGCTGGCAGCGTGATGGGCAGATATTGCCCCATGACAAGGACATCGATCTGGCGTTGCTGCCGCCCGATGATCTGACAGCGGCGCGCCTGTTGCTGGCCTCTCAGCCGCGCTATCAGCCGGTGCCGCTGGCGCTGAAAAGTCTTACCTACCTGTGCCTGTACGATCAGCAGTGCCGCTGCACCATCGATCTGTTGCAGTTCTGGTCCGGCGACGCCGGAAAACTGTGCTATGGCTGGCTATTGCCCGGCAAGCATCGGCCCCACAGCCGGATTCAGTACTTCGATCCTTTCACCCTGGTGCGCGATAACTGGCAGGGCAGGGACTACTGGCGTCCCGACGATCCCGATCATTACCTGACACAACTCTACGGCGACTGGCGCACCCCCGATGCGGCCTTTGACAGTTGCGCCGGAATCGCCAATCTCAGCCGTCTAACCGCTGTCACGCAGGCGTTGGCGTACAACCGGCTGATTGCCTGCTATTGTCGCGGGCAGGGGGAGAAGGCCCGCGCCATCTGTGCCGCCCTGCAGCGTCATGGCGACACCCATCCGGTGCTGGCTCGGCTTCTGGCTGCTTCGCCTATCGCGGCTGCTTCGCCTATCGCGGCTGCAAGCCGCTCCCACAAGGGGAGGCAATTGGCTGAGGAGTAGGCTGTAGGAGCGGTTTGTAACCGCGATATTTCTTGCACCAGAAATCGCGGCTGCAGGCTGCTCCCACAAGGGAAGCAATCGGCCGAGGAGCAGGCTGTGGGAGCGCTTTGCAACCGCGATCATCCCTGCTCCGCCCATTGCGGCTGCAGGCTGCTTCCACTTGGCGGAGATGCTCTTGCAGGAGAATCTGTTAATTGTGTTTGACCTTGGCCGCTGTCTTACGCTACTGTGCGCGTCGGTTGAAAAGGCACAGCCTGGTGGTGTTTTTGCCGTACCTTGACAGAGGCGAAAGGCCGTTCGTTTTCGGGCCGAAGATTAAAAAATGAAAGAATAAAAGGATTGATTTTATTCGATGCCGTGCTATACATAGGTCTATTTGAAACCTAGGCACCAACCGCCGCCTGTGGTCCGTCCGACAGGGGGCGTTTCCGTATTTTTAGCGGGGCTGGGCCTTCAGGCTGTGCTTGACATTGTTCGGGCTCACCGCGCAGGTGACGGCTCAAGCCGGCCCCGCAGGGTTTATGCAAGATCACTGTTAGTAACCATTTTGAGCTTTACGGTTGTTTGTCGGGTGTTGAACACTAAGGAGCAACCACTGACGCAGGGTTCGGATTGGCAGATAGAATCCGGGCAAATCACTCTTTCACCTTAATGTGGAGGTAAGAAACATGGCTTTAACGCAGACCCAAGTGTCACAGCTGTACGTCGCGCTTTTCGGCCGGGCGTCCGAAGGAGAGGGTAACCTCTTCTGGCAACAGGGCAGCTCGCTGGTGGACACCGCCAACCAGATGTTGGCAACCACCGCCGCAGCCGACTACTTCGGCGCGGCGCTGAACGACAACCAGGCGTTCATCGAGTTCATCTACGAGAACACCCTGGGCAAAACCGTTCAGCAAGATCCCGATGGCATTGCTTTCTGGGTCAATGCCCTAAACGGCGGTGCGGACCGTGGTGAAGTGGTTGTTGCCCTGATCGATGCCGTCTATCAGTATGCCGATGCCACCGATCCCGTTGACAAGGACGCTTACGACCAGTTTGTCAATCGCGTCGATGTGTCGAACTATGTGGCGGAAAAAATCCAGAATTTCGACGACAACTACAGCGTGTTTACCGGAATCAATAACTCCGTTACCGCTAACGGCGTGGATGCCGCCAAGGCTCAGGTCGATGCCATCATCGCGCCGAATCATACCTTCACCCTCACCGAAAGCGTGGTTGAAGGCGAAGAAGCCGTTGCTCCCGTTACCGAAGTCTACTGGGGCTACAACCCGGAGTCTTGCGAGGACTGCGCCGGTATCCCCGTCTCTGACCTGGTCAGCTTCCTCACCACCATCACCGGCATGGATCTGGTTGAACTGGGCCTGATCGACGCCGCGGATTGCTGCCCTCCGGAAGAAGCGGTCGAGCGCATCCAGAACATCACCATCAACGACATCTCCGGTGATAGCTCCACCATTGAAATTGCGCTGGTTGACGGAACCACCCTTCATGCCGAGGCTTCTCTCGGCGCTGATTACCTGACCTTCCTGAGCGATTTGCTCTACACCTATGATGAAGATGGCAACATTACCGGTACCCGCCTGTTCGAAAAGGTTGTTGTTTCCGGCAGCGAGGCTACCGATGACAGCACCCAGGCCATTATCCTGACCCCGACGGTCAATAATGGCGGCACCTGGGAGGCCGGCTACACCACCAACGACGATGACACCATCGTTGCTGGTCGCCTTGAACTGCTTCACGGCGCTTATATTGATGCCGGCGCCGGCTACAACGTGCTGGAAATCGATGCTAAGGGTGTCTATGCCCAGCCGGTGGAACTGCTCAATATCCAGGAAGTGCGCATTGAGAACCTGCCGAATGTTTATACCACCGAGCAGCGTCTGTATACCTGGTACAACGAGGACGGCGAGTGTGAAAGTGGCTACTGCCTGCCGTATGGTGTGATGGAGGTCAGTGGCAGCCCATCGCTGGTAACCGTTTCCAGCTATCCTGAAGTAACCGGTGATGGCCAACCGAACTCCATCATCGACCTGTCTCGTGCCACCAGCATCGAAAAGCTGGTCATCAGCGAAGGTGAGTTCGATGGCCTCCTCAGTTCCAGTGCGCTCGGCACCCTTACCATCGCGGGCATCCGCAATGGCGCCGAAACCACCCTTGACGGCGGCTTCAGCAAGGATGTCACCCTGCACTTCAGCGATCTGCAGGGCGATGGCGTCGACCTGGTGTTCAACAATGTGAACTTCATTTCTTCAGCCCAGTTGAGCGTGGCCCACAACGCCGAAACCCTCAATATCGAGTCCATCGGCGGTGGCAGCACGATTGAAAATTCTTATCTTGGTGGGGAAATCAGCACCCTCAATATTACTGGCGATGCCCACCTGTACATCGTGAACGATCTGGATGCCTCCTTCCGTGACGCCACTCCGGTTACCATCGATGCCAGCGCCAATACCGCCGGTGTCAACCTGACCCTGAGTGGCTCACAGAATGTAACCTTCCTCGGCTCCCAGGGCGATGACCGCTTCAGCGTGGCAACCTCGGATGAGGATGGTGCGCCGGTAAACGATGAATCCGTCACCATCATCGGCGGCGAAGGCAACAACTACTACGAAGTGACCGGCGCCGAAACCGTCACCATCACCAACGGCGATGGTAACAACAACTACGAAATCAACGACACCGATTCCCTGCGTGCTGTCAACCAACTCAGCATCACCACCGGCGATGGCGACAACCACTTCGAAATCGACGGCGTGGCCAATGCGACTCTGATCGCCGGCGATGGCGACAACCGTTTCGATGTCCTCACCGACTCCTCCTACGACTACCTTGGTGTCAATGGGCCGGATTTCGCGCCCGAGCTGATTATCGAAGCTGGCAACGGCGCCAACGTCATCAACGTCGGCAACCAGGACAGCTATTCCCTGCCGGCCGAAGTGACCATCACCGTGGGCGATGGCGGCAATACGCTGTTTGTCGCCGCTGAAGCCATCAACGTCACCGCCGGCGCTGGCAACGACAAACTCATTCTGGTGGGCAACCACGATGACGTGGCAGCCCATAGCGCTCTGCTCAACATCAATCTGGGTGCGGGCCAGAACAGCCTGCAGCTTGGCGTGGAAGCTGCCGATGGTGATGCCACCGCCGGTGTTACCGCTCTCGAAGGTTCCAGCATCAGCGGTGAGAACATCACCCTCTATGTCGAGCAGTCTTCCGACCTGCATGCCGCGCAGCTCTCCGGTATCGAGAAGGTGGTATTGAACGACGACATCAGTGGCGCCGCGCTGGTTCTCACCGACACCCAGATCGCTGCCCTGGGTGGCGATGCTTTCAGTGTCGAAGGCACCGCCTTTGGCACGGACGCTCAGGTCAAGGTGATTGTCACCGGTGAAGGTGGCGACAGCATCACCTTTGATGGTCAGAGCTACAAGAGCGTCGATTTTGCCGACCTCAACCTGGATGACCTGCCTGCCAATGTCAATCTGGTGCTTGAAGTTCAGGAAGGTGTGCAGCTCAACATTACCGCCGAAGACCTTCACACCAAGGTAATCGTCGAGGGTGTCACCCAGGCAGATGGCCAGGGCGATGAAGCCCCCGGCCGCGTGGTCATCACCCAGGCCGCCGCTGACTTTAATGCCTTCTCAGCCGAGGGCGGTTCCCTCTCCGATGACTTTGACAGCACCGATTATGGCATTGTGCGCACCCCCAGTGGTTACAGCCGCCCCACGGAAACGGTTAAATACGATTTCATGGAGTGGAATACCGCTACGGACGGCACCGATGTCTATGCCTTCCATGTGCAATATGGCAACGGTCTGCGCTTTGTCGGTGACGAAGGTATTACCTTCTACCCGGTAGCCGGTGGCCTGGACCAGTACATGCGTCCCATTGATGGCGCCAGCGCCATCACCTTCTCTGCAGATCCGTTCTACCTTGATTTCTCCACCCTGGGTGGCGAAGCGGAAAATCTCACCATCGGTGAATTCCAGAATGTTGCCGGCGTTTTCGGCAACAGCAATCTCGGCTTCGACGCGGTGGTCAATATCGAACTCACCGGCACCAGCGGTACGCAAGACGCTCCTCTGCCGCCTACCGCAGGTTCTGCGGAGCAGGGTATCCTTTCCAGCGGTGTCACCAAGTATGTGGTCACCAACATTGAAGATGACCTTGCCCTCGGTAACACGGAAAAAGCCTTCATCTATCTGTGCGATAGCGTTAAAGACCTCGAAACCATTGCGCTGCGCGGCAACTATGAGGCCGCTCTGGTGGTTGAGAATGCCGCCTGGGGTCTGGGCTTTGAACTGCAGGGTGGTTCGACCCTCAAGGCCGATGGCCCCACCGGTACCGCCAATGTTGGTCAGCTGGTTGCCACCTACAAGTGGCCGGGTGCCGTCGCCAATGTTGAACTGACACATTCCGTTGCTGGCGATACCCGCCCGATACTGGCTTATGGCATCACCATCAACAACGCCAAGACCATCAGCCTCGACGCTGAAGGCCCGGCTGCCACCATCAAGGCCCTGGCCGGTGATGATGTCACCACTCTCGATGTCAATGCCGCTGGCAATGTCGCCATTCAGGGTGAATTGCCTGCACTGCTCACCAGCATCGACGCCGCCGACGTGGTCGGTAGCTTCACCGCCACCATCGACAACCCGGCCGAAGGTCTTGTCTTTGTCGGCGCTGAAGGCAGCACCAACCTCACCATCGACGATGCCGCCGAAGGCGCCATCACCAGTATCAGCGGTGCCGGTGAAATTGCCCTGACCATCGGCAACGAAGTCGGGACGGACAGCGTTGATCTGAGCGATACCCTGCTGAGCAACGTCACCAGCGTTACCCTGACCGATGGCGTTACCTTTACCCTCACCATGGATCAGGCCGATCTGATCGGTGCCGGCCACTTCGCTCTGGCTGAAGACGATGCGGCAACGCTGGTTCTGGAGGGTCTTAACGATCAGGAATTCGCCCTGGCCAACTTTGATGTCGAAGGTGCCCTGGCGATTACCCTGACCCTGGCTGACGAGGATCTGGTCAAACTGCACGCCGATACCGATCTCACCGGCATTGCCTCTCTGGCAATCCCTGCCGGGACCACCCTCGAACTTACTGCGGCTCAGTTCCAGCAGCTTACTGACCATGGCAGCCTCACCGGCGCTGGCAACGTCCACATCACAGACATGACCCAGGCCGATGTTGGCGTTAATGGCGCAGCTCTAGATCTGGATGGCATTGCTGTAACCGGTACGGTCACCATCAGCTTGGCTGAAGATGTCGATCTCTCTGCTGCTGATCTTGGCTCGCCGGTTGTCGATACCTTCAATGTCGGCGCATTTACCCTCACCCTGGGCGATGTAACGGATGCTGATGGTGTTGCGGTGGTTGGTGAAGCCGGTTCGGTACTCAAGTTTACCGATACTGACTTCGGCGCGTTTGACGAAATTGACGCTTCCGGCTTCAGCATCGAGCAACTGATGGTGCTCAATGCCCTGGTAGCGGAACGTAACATCGACCTGATTTTTGCTGGCCTGCCCGGTAGCGTGGAAAAGGTGGTCTACAATGGCAACGGCTGGGCCGGCACCATCGACCAGACGGTTACCGTGCTGGAATCAACTACTGTTGATGGCTTCCTGGTGATCAACACCCCGGCAGCCGATGTCGAAATCGCCAACCTGACCCTCAACCTTGAAGGTGGTGCCGAAATCAATGGCAACCTGCGTCTGACCACCACGGCCAAGTTTGACGATATTAACGAGGATCGGGTGCAGGATTCTGGTGAAGTTGATCTGATGCGCGGCTTCCTCCAGACGCTGACCATCAACTCCACCGGCACCGCAGAAAATCCGCTCACCGGTGAAACCGCCAACATCATTGCCGGTAATATCGATCCGACCGTGGTTCAGGGTGGCGGCAGTGGCAGCGCCTATACCGCTACCGCAAACAACCTGCTGACGGTGAACATCAATGCCACGCAGGCCCTGGTTGTCGAAGGCCAGATCATCTTCAACTCCGTCACTGGCGACGATACCTTCTTTGCCAACGATAACGATGCTGCAGAAGCAACGCTGAATGTCGATGGCACTGCAGCCGTGGTGCTCGGCGCGCTCAATACCACGGATGAAGATGTGGATTCGCTGGTGGTCAATCACACCGGTACCGGTGCGCTGACCTTCACCCTCGACCCGGATCTGCTGGCTGATGATGAGATCACCATCAACGGCAGTGCCGATGGCCAGACTACAATCGTTGTGGCCGATGGTTCAGGGACCAGTGGAACCATGCTGGATCTGTCCGACGACACCTTGGTGAATGTCGATGCGGTTGTGCTGGAAGAGTGGGCCGATCTGGTTCTTACTCAGGCCCAGTTCAATCAACTGGGTGCCGACGCCTTCAGCCTTGCTGAAGCTGAAATCGAGGCAGAACTGCAGTTGGTCGCGTTCGACGCTGTTGACTTTGACGCCACTGCCCTAGCTGATGGCATTACCGTTGAAACCATCACCCTGGTAGCAGGCGACGTTGATTTGACCAGCGCCAACATCAATCTGACCGGTGTGGGCCAGATTATCGTTCAAGAAGGTGGCAGCGTTACGCTGAGTGCAGCGCAGTTCCTGCAGCTGGCTGGCACAGGCGCCATTGTCGGTGTCGATGCCGAAGGTGATGCATCAACGGATTTCACGGTCAACATCACCGGCCTGACCCAGGCCCAGGTGGATGGCAATGACGGTATTGATCTGGCCGCAGTTGCTGCTGATGCAATTGCCATCGCGACTGCGGAAAGCATTAATCTGCCGGCAGAAAATGACGTTGACAGTGTTGACTCCGGTACGGTTCTTGGTGCCGATCCGTCAGCTGTCGAATTCATCCTTGCCGATGGCCAGACCCTGGGCTTGGGCGATATTCTCCAGCTCAGTGACCGCGTAGTTGCGCAGGATACCACTCCTGACGATGGTATCTGGGAGGTTGTGGCTGATGGCATCGGCTTGACCGTTACCGGTGGTGCTGGCACTGCGGTTGAACTGCAGTTTGTGAATGGCTTCGGGCCGTACGACACCTTCGATGCGGGCAATCTGCATGTTGAAACCCTGCGCCTGATCAACGACCTGGTTGATCATCGCGATGTGGAATTGCTGCAGGATATCGCCAGCAGTGTCACCGTGGTCATCTATGCCACCCCGGATGATCTGCCGGGTTATGTACGCTCCATCGATCGTCTGGTGGTCGTCGAGGCCGGTACCACTGTCGATGGCTTCCTGGTCTTCAATGATTATCAGGATGACAGTGAGGTGCGTACCCTGGGGATCACCCTGCAAGGCGATGCCACCATTGACGGCAACCTGCGTCTGTCCACCGTCGCCAAGGATGCCGATCTTCAGGCGCGTTACTTCGATACCCTGACCATCACCTCCACCGGGGCTGAGGAAAACACCATCGATGGCGACATCACGCCGCTGGCCATCAATCCGGATACATTGGAGAACAACCTGCTTAATGTGATTATCAATGCCGAGCAGGAGCTTGACGTCACCGGTGATATCATTTTCAACTCCCGCACCGCCAATGCGGAGGCTAACCTGACCATCAGTGCCACCAGCACGGCGGATGTTAGCATCCACGCGCTGGATACCACGGATACGGATGTCGCCGTTCTCAACATCGCCAACAATGGCACGGGCTTGCTGGAGGTGACTGATGCGACGGTGCCGGCTCTGGATGTTGACAATACCGAAGAGGTGAACTTCTCCGGCCAGGGCGATATCGCGTTGGGCACCGGTGACGCACAGCATGGTGTCGCTGGCGACGAACTTTCCATCCTCGATGCTTCCGCGCTGAGCGGTGATCTGGCGCTGGCTAAGGTGACGGATGTCGACGATGCCGACTTCCGCTTTACGTCCGGTACCGGCATCACCACCATGACCTTCACTGATGCCAACCTGGACAGCAATGGTGACGATGGTACAGCGAACAATGATGACGATACCGCCGGTTGGGTGTTCGACTTCACTGACGCTGCAGCGGGTAGTGCCCTGCATCTGGATGCAGCTCTCACCGCAGTTCCGGCAGGCTCCAATCTGACCATCAACATGGGTCCGAACGCGGTGCTCTACATCGATGAGACGATGGATCTTTCCGATCTGGATCTGACCATCCTGGGCGATCAGCCCATTGTGCTCGCCGATGGCGTGACCCTCACCCTGACCGCCGCCCAGGCTTCCGGCCTGAACATCGTGGCGGGTGTGGATGTCGATAATGACGGCTATACCGGCCAAGTGGTGATTGTTGACCTGGGCGATTACGCCGATCTGAATGGCAATGGTAACAACGACGATACCGCCGAGCTGTTCGATTACGATTTCAGCGGTATTCTGGTGTCGGCCAGCGCCACCCTGGCGGATGACGATGTGACCATCTCTGCCGGCTCTAACCTCGGCAGCGTCGCCATCAACCTGACGGATCTGTATGATGTCGGTGGTTCACCCAATGATGATCTGGTGGGTCAGACCATTCGCTTCTCCACCGAGCAGCAGGCTGCCCGTACCATCAATGTCAGTACCCCTGACGGTAACAACTCCACCAACGTTGTCTGGCTGTTCTCCTCGGTTTCCGCCCCGGTCAACACCGACGGCTACGATGCGGATATTGCCCGCCTGTGGCTGACGGAGGCACTGGCCAATGGTGCCAACATCGAGCAGCTGTTCACCAGCCTGCCCAGCACCATCATTCGGGTGGACTTCGCTGATCTGGTTCAGCTGGAAGATGCTCTGGATTCATCGCTGGGTCGCAGCCGGGTGGTCGAACTGGCGGCCTTCACCAGCCTGCCCGATGGCCTGGCCTTCAGCGATCACGATCGTCTGGAGCATGTCGAAAACCTGACCATCAGCATGGGTGGCCAGGTGACGGTGGGTGATATCGAGATTGACAACATCATTGATCTGACGGTTGAGCCGACCAGTATTGTGTTCAATACTCTGACCATCAATTCCGTTCTGGCCGATGATACCGGCGACCTGCTGGCGGCCAATGGGCTGGATGCCGAGGATACGATTGATGGAGCCGTTCCCTTCGATGAAGAAGTCCATGTCAAGCCCGAGGGACCGAACCAGATTGGCGATATCTCCGTGGGGAGCGCCGAGGGTCTGGAACTGCTGAATGTTGTGTTGAACACGGGTGATGACCTGGCGACCAACAATACCGAAGCCAATTCGGATGGTACTGCCAATGTCCTCACCGGCAACGACCTCGAAATCGGTACGATCTACTTCAGTGCGGCTGACGCTGGCACCATTGTTGACCTGACAGCAACCGGTGACAACGCGGTTACCCTTGAATCGGTCAACACCGCCGATACGGATATCCTGGGTATCAACCTCGACCTTACCGACCATTCAGGTCTGTTCGAGGTAACTGGCGGCAGCCCGGCGCTCAATCTGGCCGCTACCGAAGGACTGGTCATCGGTACTGAAGTCGGGGAAGAGGGAACGGATGCTGATCCTTCGGAAGACGATGTTCTGTTTGGCACTGGCTACGATGATGTTAACGAAGTCAACTATGCCGGCGTTTACGGTGAGGAACTCAGCGTTATCACCGTGACGGGCGATGGCCATGTTGATCTGGGCGTGCTGATCGTCGACAGTACCGACGATGAGGCACAGGATCTCAATGGCGACGGTGATACTACCGATACCTTCAATATCAATGGCGATGGTACGGCCGAACTGACCGAAGCCGGCAATGTTGCCTTCACCCTCAATGGCAACGGCATGTTGACCACCACGGTGGCCACCCTGGGCGCGGCCAATGTCAACGGTACGGTGGTCTATTCCACCCTGGCCGCTGGCAGCACCTGGGTCTTTAACGGTGCCGAAATCACCCTGACGGAAGACGCCGTTCTGGGTGCCGGTTCTACCTTGGTGTTCAACCAGGTTATCCTGACCATTCAGGGCGAAGTCGACCTGACCAATGTTAATCTGGATCTGACGGATACGGACATCCTTGTTCCGGCCGGCCAGACCCTGATTTTGACACCGGCCCAGGCCGTGGCGCTGGATGTCGGTATCACGGGTGAAGGCACCATCAAGCTGGTTGGCAATGCCGATGATGCTGATGGCGAGGTGCTGGGCGCGCATCTCAATACGGTCAATGTTGATCTGTCCGGCGTTGTTCTGACGGCGGCTGATGGTTCGGCTGCGACCGCTGGTGACGAGGTCCTCAATATCACCCTGTTGGTTGCCATTGATGATGAAGGAACGGTTGTTGGTCAGAATGTCATCGGTTCCGACTTCGATGACGTTATCGTCACCGGCTCCGGCGATGATACCCTCACCGGCGGGGCCGGCGATGATGTTCTTCAAGGTCTGGGTGGCGACAATACCTACATCGTTGATGAAGGGACTGACACCATCCTGGGTCTGGAAGGTGACGACCCGGCTGATAGTGAAGAAAGCTGGTTCACGCAGGACGTGTTGCAGGTGGCTGCCGGCGCTACGGCGCAGGCCACCATTGATGATGAGTTCTTCGCCACGGCGGCTAGCACCAACGATGGTACCGCCCTGCTCACCGGCGATTCGGGCGACAACACCATCGATGTCTCCCTGGCCGGTGGCGATAGCGGCTTCGTCCTCAATGGCGGCACCGATGGCGCCAACATCCTGGTCGGCAGCGCCAACGACGATGTCCTCAATGGCGGTAACGAAACGGTGGTTGATGGCGTCACGTCGGATATCGACGTGCTGACCGGCAATGAGGGCGATGATCGCTTCGTCTTCAACGTGACGGTGGATTCGGCGGCAACCCTGACCGTTGAAACCACCACCCAGGCCGTTGACCGTGAGGTGATCAACATCGTTGCTGCGGCTGGTACAGACACAGCCGATGATGGTTCAACAAGTGCTTTGGTTGTCAACTACACGATTGGTGGTTCCAACGCCAATGCCTTTGTTGATCTGACGGGTATTGATGTAACCAGTCAGATAGCGGTGCGCAATGCGGTGCTGCAGGCGCTGGAAGACAAGACTGGCATCTCGGCGGCTGTTGGCGCCGACGATGGCCAGATTATCGTCTCTGGCGATAATGGTCAGAGCTTGACAATCAATAGCTTGGACTGGACTGGCGATACTGAGGACGGAACAGGTATTGATGCATCCACTATTACGGATGGTTCCGACACGGCCCAGATCACCACGCTGACCGTGACCGGCACGCCGAATGACGGTGACCTGTACGATATTCTGGTACAGGGTGCCGGTGGCGCAGGTGCGGAATACACCTCGGATGCCGACGACACGGCCGACGATGTTGCTGCAGGCTTACAGAACGACTTTGAGGTTAATGATGCCGATGGTGGAGCTGATATTGCTGCGACGGTTGACGGCAATGTTGTGACCTTCACCGATAGCAATGGTGATGACGGTGGCTTCACCCTGACCACCAACACCACGGCGGCCTTTGGTGGTTCCGGTGCCTCCGATGACAATGCCGCGCTGACCACGGCGGATATCATCACCGATTTCACCAGTGGTCATGACAGCATCCAGTTCGACGGCCTGGCGGCTGGAACCAGCACCAACGTTGTCAAGCTGGCTGGGGTGGCAGACTTCGCTACTGCGCTGGCCGCGGCGGACCTCAGCTTTGATGGTACGGTGCAGTACTTCCTCACCTCCTATACGTCGGCAGATACTGAGACAGGCGTTCTTGGCGATCTGACCAACACCGGCGATACCATCGGCCTGCTGTTCTTCGATGCCAACCTGGATGAAGAGGTGGATGGTGTTGTGGTGCTGCTGGGTGTTGATTCCACCAGCTTCGCCTACGCCGACATCGTCGCCGCCTGATATCAACCCCTGACCCGCTGAGCCGGAACCTGCCGGCTCAGCGGCCGGAACACTAACAGCCCGCTGGAAGCCCTGCTTCCGGCGGGCTGTTTTTTTACCCGCTCATTGCGGTTTGCCTTTTGCAGGAGCGGCATACCTTTGTGGCAGCGGCTTGCAGCCGCGATAGGTTTTGTTGTTGTGGGAGCACCTTGCAGCCGCGATCATCCTTGCACCGCCCATCGTGAAAGGTTGTGGGAGCGGTTTGTAACCGCGATATTCCTTGCACTGTCCATCGCGGCTGCAAGCCGCTCCCACAGGGCCAAGCAATCAGCCAAGGCGCAAGCTGTAGGAGCGGTTTGTAACCGCGATATTTCTTGCACTGTCCATCGCGGCTGCAAGCCGCTCCCACAGGGCCAAGCAATCAGCTAAGGCGCAAGCTGTAGGAGCGGTTTGTAACCGCGATATTCCTTGCACTGTCCATCGCGACCGGGGCAGAGCCTCCCCCCCGACTAGGGGGGATTGAGGGGGCTGGTTTTAAGCGTTTTGAAACTGCGATATTCCTTGCACCTGCTTCCCTGTCCCCTTATTCTTAAAAACATTTTTTATCTGACAGCACATCAGGGGAGAACCGGAAAATCTCATGCTGAAGACCTTTGCGTTAACCAAATCCTTCGTTGCCCGCCTGGGCGGGGTGCCCTATAGCTTTGTCGCGCCGTCCGATCTGCAGCGGGTTTCGGTCTACGAACTTTATGTCGATACGCCACAGGGCCAGCAGCGCATTGCCCGCAGTGCCAAAGGGCTGGGGGCCGAATGTCATCTGATTGATCCAGCGAAAAATACCGCCTGGAATCTGCCTGTGTGCCTCAATGGCCAGCGCGAACATTCAACCCTGCTGCCGCGTGATGAAGCGTTGCTGGCCCGTCTGCGGCAGCGTTGCCGACCGGGTCAGCCGCTGCGACTGGCTTTGCTCAACGCCTTTGGTACCGGCTTGGGTGATAATCTGGTGGGTATGCAGGCCTTTCGCCTGATTCTGCCGCTGCTGCAGGCGGTGCACCCGCTGCTTGAAATTGATGTGATTCGCTCCTGGTCCGGCGCCAAGCCCGAGTATGTATTGCAGGGCGAGCCCTGGATCGGGCGCTTTCGCACCACGCCCTTGCGATTGGACGAATGGCTGAACTACGATGCCTGTTACGATTTTTCCGGCCTGGTATCACTGCCCGGCTTCAAGGAGGTGCCCTGGCCCGATTTCCATCTGCTCAATCTGGGGGTCGCGCCGGAGAGGATTGCGCCTGAACTGAAACGGGCCGCTTATGCGGTGCGCTATTCGCCCGACTTTGCCCGTGGCGCTGAGTTTGTCGCGGCTGAGCCCGCCGCTAAACAACGGCGAGTGCTCCTTCATGCCACGGCTTCCACCCCTTTGCGTACCATCGCGCCAGCCGCCCTGGCTGCTTTGCTGACATTTCTGGCGCAACAGCCGGTGCAACTGATAACCGACGATGCCGCTGTCATGACAGCAGCAGCGGCGGCATCCTGCCCTTGCCGCCTGCTGCGCGATAAAAGCCTCGATGAACTGTGCGGCGCGCTGTCGGCGGTTGATCTGGTGATCACCTGCAATTCCTTTTTGTTGCATGCGGCCAACCTGACAGCCCGGCCGGTAATCGCCTTCTTCATTGGTCTGGGGCGTTATGAACAGCAGATGCTGCCCTGGCAGGACAACATCCTGGCCATTGAGGTTGACCCTGAACAGCGTTATGCCGACCGTTTCAAGATGTCGGCGGCCGAATTGCAGAAAAACGAGGAAAAGGAGTATTTCGCTGCCTGCTGGCAGGCGGCCGTTGCGCTGGCGGAACAGAAAATCACCCGCTGGCTGGGGGAGAAACAAAATGAATCCGAGTGATTGGCCGCGCTGTCCGCTGGTTCCTGTTGCCTGGGGCGAGCTGTTCGATAAACTCAGCATTCTGGCCATCAAGGCCGAGCGCATAGCCGATAGCACCAAACGCAGGAACATTCTGGCCGAGTACCAGGCCCTGCAGCAGATAGCCGGCGATCTGGCACGCTTTCCCGCGCCGCTGATGGCCTGCTATGACCGGCTCAAGACGGTAAATGCCCAGCTGTGGGATATCGAAGATGGTAAACGCAGCTGTGAGGCGCGGCAATGCTTCGACGCGCGTTTTATCGAACTGGCCCGCAGCGTTTACCGACTTAACGATGAGCGGGCCGCCATCAAACGTGAAATCAACTGTCTGCTCGACAGCGCCTTGTTCGAGGAAAAAAGCCATCCCGTCTATTGAGTTGCCACCAGCCCAGCGCAACCTGCTGGAGGAGCGGTGTGGCAGCGGCTTGCAACCGCGATCATCCTTGCACCGGTCATCGCGAAAGGTTGTGGGAGCGGTTTTCAGCCGCGATATTCCTTGCATCTGCTATCGCGGCTGCAAGCCGCTGCCACCGGGGTAGGGCCATCGGCACCGCAAGTTTTTTGCAGCAGCGCATTGCGACCGCGATTCTCCCTTGCGGGTTTTTGTGCTTTGTTCTGTTGCCTGGCTGGCGGGTTCTGTGTAAAATCTGTAATCGTTGGTTTTTGCCTGCCGTAAATTCACATCATGGGGTAGCCCACAGGGGCTGGCGCCGGATTGCTTTTATCTGAAGCACAGGGGAGAGTTGTTCATGTCGTTGACCACATCGCAGATTTCGCAGCTGTACGTTGCTCTGTTCAACCGGGCCTCCGAAGGGGAAGGCAATGCGTTCTGGCAGGCGGTTTCTGCCGACCGGGCCGAGATTGCCGATGCCATGTTGGCCACGGAGGCGGCGAAAGCCTATTTCGGCGGCAGCCTCGACAGCAATCAGGCGTTTATCGAGCACATCTATCAGAACACGCTGAACAAAACCCTGGCCGATGATCCAACGGGCATCGCTTTCTGGGTGGCCGCGCTCGATGGCGGCCAGTCGCGCGGCGCGGTGGTGGCCAGCCTGATCGATGCTGTTTATCAGTATGCCCAGTCCAGTGATCCCCTGGCACGGGCGGCTTACGCCCAGTTTACCAACCGGGTGGCGCTGTCGGATTATACCGCTCTGGCCATTGAACAGGCGCCGGCCGATTATGCCCGGTCGCTGGCGTTCGATCAGGGTTTGCCGGTCACGGCCGCAGCAGACAGTCTGACCGATGCGGTTGCCGCGCTGCAGCAGGTTGCCGGCTTTGAGCTGCCGCTGGCCTATACCGTTGGCGATGCGGTGCTGAACGAAGCCAACGGCAGTGTCACCCTGACCGTTACCCGCACGGGCCGGCTGGATGTTGCTTCCACCCTGGAATACAGCACCCGCAGCTATACCGCTGGCCCGACGGATTTTGTCTCCCAGAGCGGCACGCTGCAGTTTGCTCCGGGTCAATCGGTTAAAAATATCAGTATTGGCGTGGTCAATGACACGATTCCTGAAATGGACGAGGTTTTCCGGGTGCGGTTTTCTTCCCCGTCGGATGATTTTGTCGCCGATTTCACCGCGGAAGTGACCATTCTGGACAATGATGGCATTGGTCTGCCCGGCGGCGGAATTGACACCGGCGATGGCTTGGTGATCAATGTGTCCGATCCCGAGCCGGTACTCGAAGGCGATGCCGCTGCGGGTTCGGCGGTGGTGGTGGTGGATGTGATGGCGCAGACATCGACCATCAGTGTGAATCAGGGCGAGCTTGCCTATGTGGATGGCAGCCTTGAGGTTGCGGTTGTCGCCGGTTCGGCTGACAATGTCAGTCTTGACACCCTGACGATTGATGCGGTCGACGGCACGCTGACCTATAACCCCGATGATTTTGCCTTTCTGGCCGAAGGCGAGCAGGCGGTGTTCGATGTCGCTTTTGTGATCGCTGGAGATTCGCAGCAAGTCGAGGGGAGCTTTCAGATTGTCATTACGGGTGAAAACGATGCGCCAGTGGTGAATGAAACACTAAGAGGTGTTGCCGATGAAATGGTTAGCATAGACCAGATAGGCAACGGTACTTTTTCCACAGAGCCTGATTTTTCGGGTTGGACGGTTGACACGACGACCCTTGATTTGCCCGATACCTGGAACAGCACCGCTGTCATTGATCGCACGGGCACTAATGTGATCACGGAGGACGAAGCCGTTGCTGTGCTGCAGTTTGATGGCTATCTTGCTGGTGGAAATTACTGTGGCACGGCCTATGGGCCGACCATTACCAGCGATGCGTTCACGGGTCAGACGGGTGACATTGTCAGGTTTGTTTATGAGCTGTCGTCCGGTGGCGATAAGGCTGTCGGCACAGGGTATATCCGCGATGCTGTTTCCGGTGACATCGTCCAGACCGTGTTCAACTATCAGAATCCGTTCACTGGTTCGACCGGGGTGCAAACGGTAGAACTGCAACTGGAGCAGGCAGGGGAGTTTGTCCTTGATTTTCGTATTGGCTCCCAGGATGGTACTTGCGGCGGCTATGTCGGCGCGACCATGAATCTGGGGTCTGCCGGGATTGTGCGCAGTTATGTCCGTGTCGATTCTGCTGCCCAGTTTGACAAACAACAGTTTTTATCAGCCGTGTCGGATGTGGATAACGGCGCGAGTGTCGATGTGACGTTGCTTTCGGCCGTAAGCGAGCTTGGTGCGGCACTCACCTTGGATGAGACAGGGAATATTCTGTATGATCCGGTATCTCCCCTGGTTTTTTTGGCTGAGGGTGCTACGGCTCAGGATCAATTTGGCATTCGCTTTACTGACGAGTGGGGGACCGCCACCGATACTGTGGTGGTCGTCGATTTGCTGGGCGTGAACGATGCGCCTGAGGCTGTGGCCGATGTGATCTATACCAACAACGTTGGCAGTTTCAATCTGGCGGCTTCACTCCTGACCGTCAATGACAGCGATCCCGATCAGGGTGACAGCCTGGAAGTGACGGCGGTGCAGAATGTGACCGGTGGCACGGCAGTGCTGGATACCGATACCGGCCTGATTGCGATTGATGGGGCGGAAACCTTCGAATACAGCGTAACGGATACGTTTGGTGGAACAGATAGCGCGCCGGTGGCCGTGGTATATCAAGCAGGCAGTTCCGTGACTGGATCGGAACAGGATGATATCCTGCTGGGCAGCGCCGGCAATGATACCCTGACCGGTGGCGCGGGCGACGATCTGTTTGGATTCTTTGTGGGTTGCGGTCAGGATACCATTACCGACTTTGTTGCCGGTGCGGCAACGGATGATGCTATCGATCTGTCGGCCTTTGCGGCGTTGACTTCCCTGGTGGAGGTTCTGGCGCTGGCAAGTCAGGAGGGAGACGATACCCTGATCGATCTGGGCAGTGGTGATGCCATAAGACTGCAGGGTGTTGTGCTGGAAAATCTGCAGGCTGACGATTTTGTTTTCGCCGCGGCCTAGAAAGGCTGTTTTCCTGCAGACTGTTTTTAGATTCGCCTGATTTTACCCCTGTTGCCGTTTGTTCGGCACAGGGGTTTTTTCTGAGTTTGCGGCAGTAATGTGTTCTTCTCTGTCGTAGTGCTGTAAATGCAGTTTCAGGAGCGGTTTTCAGCCGCGATATTCCTTGCACCGCCCATCGCGGCTGCAGGCTGCCGGCATCTCTGCTATCATGGCGGCGCGCTTCAAGAGCACAAAGGAGAACCCGCCATGACCGCCCTGAAAAAACTGCCCATCGGCATCCAGACCTTCGAAAAAATCCGCGCCGACCATGCCTACCTCTACGTCGACAAGACCGCTCTGATCCACCAACTGGTAACCGAAGGTGAGTACTACTTTCTCGCCCGGCCGCGCCGCTTCGGCAAAAGCCTGCTGGTATCCACCCTGCAGGCGCTGTTCGAAGGCCGCAAGGAACTGTTCAGCGGCCTGGCCATCGAACCCGTGTGGGACTGGAATACCCGCTATCCCGTCATCAAGATCAGCTTCGGTGGCGTGGCGCGTGACCTGCTGGAGATGAAATCGCTGGTGGCGGCTATCCTCCGTTCCAATCAGCAACGCCTCGGCATTGAATGCCATGAGACCCCCAGCGGCGGCGTCTGGCTCAAGGAACTCATCGAACAGACGCGCCAGAAATACGGCCAGAAGGTCGTCATCCTGGTCGACGAATACGACAAGCTCATCGTCGACAACCTCGACCAGCCCGATGTGGCCAGCCAGGGCCGCGAGGTGCTGCGCGATCTGTACACCACCATCAAGGACAGCGACGAACACGTCAAATTCGCCTTTCTCACCGGCGTCAGCAAATTCAGCAAGGTGTCGGT